>JBDLUZ010000147.1:0-5214 GCA_039805045.1 Bacteroidota bacterium
TCGATAATCCTGATTACCTTCAAACCATCTTCCGGGGGCTCCTGTAAAGGAGCCCCATTCATTACAGCTTGATATACGTTTTCATAAAAAAGGTTATATCCTCCCTGCAAAGAAGGATATATTTCACGGATTATTTTTCCATCAACCTCACTGTGTAACAATCCCCAGTTACCTTCAGGCTCCTTACCCCAATCAAGCGTATCAGGCATCTTTCCGGCTTTAAGTAATTCTTCCTGCGGGTCTTCTCCACTTTTGATGAATGAGCCTTTGGTACCATGTAGCATATAACGGGGGCCCATTTCTCTAACCAACATGCTTGCATGGAGCGTCACAATAAGGTTTTCATATTCCAGCCTCACATCAAAATAGTCATCCACCTTAGAATAAGCTTTCATACTTCTGATATCTGCCCGAATAAACTGTGGCATACCAAATAGTACAAGGGCCTGGTCGATCAGGTGCGGTCCCAAGTCATAAAAAATGCCACTGCCTGGTAAAGATTCTTCCCGCCACAATCCATAGGTTCGGGGATCAGGCCGGTACCGGTCGTAGTGCGCAAAAAACTCGCGTGGTTCGCCAATGAGTCCATCTGTGAGAATTTTTTGCATGGTTAAGAAGTCGGCAACATAGCGTCTGTTCTGGTAAACAGCACATGTCTTTCCCGTACGCTGAGCTATTTCTACCAATTCCCGCGCTTCTGCAGTGGTATTGGTGAATGGTTTCTCAACAATCACATGTTTCCCTGCGAGCAATGCTGCTTTGGCATAAGTGAAATGGGTTGTATTCGGACTGCAAATCACCACCAAATCAATTTCCGGATCAGCAAGTACTTCTTCAAATGTTCTGACAACACTGATATCCGGATATTTTAGACTTGCCGAATTACCATTGCGCTCCATGATCATCTTCAAGTTAAATCCTGGATGTGTCTGAATGAAGGGTATGTGAAAAGTTCTCGCTGAAATACCATGAGAAATAACTGCCGTTGAAATGTGTTGCAATACTTTTTCCATCACCCTAAAATACTGCATTATCAGATATTGCTCAATCTTAATCCTTTATCTTTGCCGCAAATTTTGAATCCATGGAATTGAAAGAACTTATTTTGTCGGCTTGGGATAACAGAGAACTTCTCAAGGAGACCCAATATGCAGATGCTGTAAGGGCCGTGATTGAAGAGGTGGATAAGGGGCGTTTGCGCGTTGCAGAAAAAACTGGTGATAACTGGGTGGTGAATGAGTGGGTCAAACAGGCTATTCTGATGTATTTCGGTATTCAGCAAATGCAGACCTGGGATTTGGCTCCATTTGAGTTTTATGATAAAATGTTATTGAAAAAGGATTACAAATCACTTGGTGTTAGGGCTGTTCCGCATGCTGTTGCCCGTTATGGGGCTTTTCTGGCTAAGAACGTGGTGCTGATGCCATCCTATGTAAATATCGGCGCTTATGTTGATGAAGGAACCATGGTTGATACCTGGGCTACTGTGGGCAGCTGTGCCCAGATTGGCAAAGGTGTTCACCTGAGCGGGGGTGTTGGTATAGGTGGAGTATTGGAGCCCCTTCAGGCTACACCGGTAATTGTTGAAGACGGATGCTTCATTGGCTCACGCTGTATAGTTGTGGAAGGTGTTATTGTTGAAAAAGAGGCTGTATTGGGAGCTAATGTAGTGTTGACCAAATCTACAAAAATCATCGATGTGAGCGGTCCTGAGCCGGTTGAATATAAGGGAAGGGTACCAGCTAGGTCCGTAGTCATCCCCGGTTCTTATGCCAAGCAGTTTCCTGCAGGTGAATATCAGGTAGGTTGCGCTTTGATTATCGGCCAGCGCAAGGCAAGCACCGATCTCAAAACAAGTTTAAATGATGCATTGCGTGACTTCAATGTTTCTGTATAACCGAAGCATATTAGTTTTACAGCATGGAGTTGGTATTGAATGAAACTGAGCTGGCAATAATCAGGCATGTTGCGCAAGCAGCTGAAACGATAGGTGTTGAAGCTTTTGTGGTGGGAGGTTTTGTGCGGGATAAACTCCTGGGACGCAATTGTGTGGATATCGATATTGTATGCCTTGGCGATGCCATTCATTTGGCAGAAACTGTAGGGAAAGGACTGAAGCCCAAGCCTAAAGTATCCTGGTTTAAAACATTTGGCACGGCACACCTGTTCACGCATGGGTATGATGTTGAATTTGTAGGCGCCAGAAAAGAAAGCTATCAGCAGGATTCGAGAAATCCTGTTGTGGTTCCGGGTACACTACAAGATGACCAGGACCGGCGTGATTTCACCATCAATGCCTTGGCTTTCTCTGTAAAAAGTGCCAATTCCGTTATACCTTTGTCTCAGATTATTGATCCTTTTAAAGGGATTGAAGATCTGATAAACGGAATAATCCGTACTCCCCTTCAGCCTGGCAGAACTTTCAGTGATGATCCGCTTAGAATGATGCGCGCAATCAGGTTTGCTGCCCAACTTAATTTTACCATTGAGCTGGAAACCCTCATCGGGATAGCCGAAACAGCAGATAGAATTGGCATCATAACGCAGGAGCGGATTACTGAGGAGTTCAATAAAATCATGATGGCTGCAAAGCCTTCGGTTGGTTTGGATTTGCTGTATAAAAGTGGTGTTTTAAAATTGATTTTTCCCCAGCTGGTTGATCTTGCTGGAGCAACTTATATTGATGGGAAAGGGCATAAGGATAATTTTTATCACACCCTGCAGGTTCTTGATAACATCAGTTTACATACCAAAAGTCTTTGGCTCAGATGGGCTGCGCTCCTGCATGATATTGCAAAACCAGCAACGAAGCGGTTTGAAAAGGGTATTGGGTGGACTTTCCACGGGCATGAAATAGTAGGAGGAAGGATGGTGTCGAAAATCTTTTCCAAATTTAAATTGCCATTACACGAGGAGTTGCGTTATGTCAGAAAATTGGTTGAACTGCATCTCCGGCCCATAAGCCTTACCAAAGAGAATATCACAGATTCCGCCATTCGCAGGCTTTTGTTTGATGCAGGTGAAGAACTGGATGATCTGATGATGTTATGCGATGCCGATATCACCTCCAAAAATGAAACTAAGGTCAGGCGTTACCGGGCAAATTTTGAACTTGTAAGGCATCGATTAAAAGAGGTAGAAGAGAAAGATAAGGTTCGCAACTGGCAGCCTCCCATTACGGGCGAACTGATTATGGAGACATTTAAACTACAGCCCTGCAGAGAAGTAGGGATCATCAAAATGGCTATCCGGGAAGCAATTCTCGATGGACTTATCGCTAATAATTATGATGCGGCATATGGGTTGATGATGGAAGAAGGGGAGAAGCTGGGGTTGGCAAGGCCATAATTTAGGGTCTGAAAACAGCATCCTGAGTCAGGTTGGATTTTACCTTATTAAACCAGGTGACCTGACGTTTTGCATAGTTTCGCGTGTGCTGTTTGATTTTAGCAATAGCTTCCGCCCTTGTTTGTAAACCTTCAAAATAGTCAAAGAATTCCTGATAACCCACTGTTTTCAAGGCAGGCAAATTTTTGAAATCATTTAATCCACGAACTTCTTCTTCTAATCCGTCTGCAATCATTTGATCTACACGCTGGTTAATCCGGCTGTACAATATTTCTCTTGAAAGCTCCATGATACAATATTTGAAAACATACCCCTTTTCTTTCCAGGCTTTCTGTCTGGTTTCGCCAAGTTGAAACTGTGCTATTGGCATTCCGGTATGCAAAGATACTTCCAGGGCCCGCATCACTCTGTTGGGGTTGTTAAAGTCACTTTTTAATTTGAAATCCGCGTCTATTTCATCCAAAGCTTGTTGAATTCCTGGCAAACCCTTTGACTCAAACAGTGCAATAACTTCAGCCCTCACCGAAGTAGGAATCTCAGGAATCTCATCCAGGCCTTCTACAAGTGCTTTGATATATAAACCTGTTCCACCACACAGGATTACGCTGTTGTGTGATCCGAATAATTCATCCAGATAAATTTCGGCTTCACGGGCAAATGAAGCAGCGTTGATATTTGAAGTAATACTGTGGTTTGCAATAAAATAATGTTGAACCCTGGCTAACTCTGTTGCCGAAGGCCTGGCTACGCCAATGTCCAGCTCACGATAGCATTGTCTTGAATCTGCTGAGATGATGGCTGTCTTAAACTTTTCAGCCAGGGATATCGCAAAGGATGTTTTACCAATGGCGGTTGGTCCGGCAACAATGATGCATTCTTTCTCCGGCATTGGTAACAAAACTAAAATGAGGTGTCATCCTCTGAAGTATCTGTACTCTCCTCAGCGTCTTCTGAATTTTCTCCGGCTTCACCTTCATCAGAAAATCCATCCCCAAGAGAAGATAAATCGTATTTCTCTTCAACATCAGCAAAGCGATCACCGAGAATACTTTTAATCCCGTATTGGCTGGGACCAATTCCTTCCTTTCTTGTGATGGAAGGGTAGGTTATTTTGGGGTTTTCTTCTTTTGAAACACTGATCAGCTGCACCTGGAATGTCCAGTTCTTGTTGAAGTCGTAGACATAAATAAATTTCTGTTCTGTAACATTGATTTCAGAACTGATGGTTGTATCAAACATATCCAACGGATCAACTTTGTACTGTACGTCTGGATATTTTTCCAAGCTAATGGCTCTTCCTCGTTGCCAGCTGTCATTACTCCTGTAGAAAGTTGCCTGGTGGATACTGTCAAATTCGTAAGCTGCGAGGATAGCCTGGTGTAGTTCAAAAAAGGACTGATCATGACGTATTGCTACATCACGGTATATTGTGTCATCCTCCTCAAAGAAAACTCGGAATTTTAAAATGGCCATGGTGGCAAGTTAATGATTTTCGTGAAATTTAAGTGTCTGATTATTGCATTAACTTATTGTAAAACAGGGTAATATATAAACAAAATTAATCTTGTTTTCCCCAATTCAAAGAATTTTAGAACTTAAATCCAAGGGTGAGTGCCAGGATGTTTCCTGCTCCTTTTATTACGCCAGGAGCATAGAAACCGTTATCCAACCGATACGGGAATGTTGCATCCTTTTTTAATTGATGCATATATGTCAGATCTGCAAAAAAACCCATGTTTCTATATCCCAGTCCACCACTCAGGCTCATTTGCTGAGCTTTGAGATCGGTTAGTTGATATGCATTATTCATGTAATTGAAGCCGAGCCTGGTCATAAATGTGTTGAATTTAAGCTCTCCACCCAACC
>JBDLUZ010000148.1:0-5426 GCA_039805045.1 Bacteroidota bacterium
CCAGCATCAATCCGATCCAAAGCAACAACTGTGTGAGTCCCACTCCGGCTATGCCAATTATTTTACCCAACATCAGCTCAAATGGCTTGCAGGACGAAACAATCACTTCTGCGATTCTGTTTGTTTTTTCTTCAGCAACACCACGCATTACCATGGCACCAAAGATGAACATGGTCATGTAGATCAGCAATCCACTGCCAAAGCCAATGCCGTAAGCCAGACCTGCGTTTGCTTCTTTGGATTCGCCGGCTTCATCAGAAACCATGTTTTTCAGGGAAACATTGGCTTCTGACGCATCAGAGATAGAGTCAAGCGTGGATTTCTGGATTCCTTTTTCAAGCAACAGTTTGTTTTCAAGTGCTTTATTGAGTTGTCTTTCAATGTAGCGGCTTGGCTCAAAACCAAGTTGCTCTGAGGAATAGAGTTCAGCATTTATTTTGCCATCTTCGAAGGTGGGGTAGAGGACACCATTGAACGACTTTTCTTTGTAATTCAGGGAGTCTATGCCTTCAGGGAAACTAAAGACCACCCTTTCGCTGTCGCTTTTCAGGTGTTCCTGCAGAAAGCCCGGATCATTGACAACTGCTATGTTGGTTGTTTCCCGTGATGTAGCAGCAAAATAGGCTGAGCCGCCGATAAATACGATGAATATGACTGGCATCAGGAAGGTCATCAGTAAAAAACGTTTGTTTTTGACCCTGGTGATGTATTCCCTTTGTATGATAAGTAAAACCTTGTTCATGTGAATGATGTTGGATGTGATCAATGCTGAAACTGTCTGGCTTCCGGGGTACCCTGCACCAGCCGGATGAAAATGTCATTGAGCGAAGGGAGTACCTCGTGGAAGGAGCGGATGTTCAGCCCCTTGTTGATGAAATACTGGATTACATCATTGTTGGTAAATCCTTCGTTGATCTGAATTTTAAGCTGGTTTGATGCAGCTGATTTCAGGTTGAAGAGGTGAATGGCAGTGTGTTCAGGTAATACCGGCTGATCAAAGCCTATTTCGAAGATATTTTCCTTGAAATCCTGTTTTACCTGTGTTACAGTTCCGTCAAGGATTTTCTGACCTTTGTTTACAAGTACGATCTGGTCACATATTTCTTCTACCTGTTCCATCCGATGGGTGCTGAAAATAATGGTTGCGCCAGCTTTGGCCAGGTTGAATATCTCATCCTTGATCAGGTTGGCATTCACCGGATCCAGTCCGCTGAACGGCTCATCCAGGATGATGAGTTTCGGGTTGTGCACTACGGTGGTTACGAACTGCAGTTTCTGGCTCATTCCTTTGGAGAGGTCTTCCACTTTTTTATTCCACCAAGATTCCATCTGGAATTTAATGAACCAGGATTTGATATTTTCCATGGCTTCCTTTTTAGAAAGCCCCTTCAATCGGGCCAGGTAGAGAACCTGTTCACCAATTTTCATTTTTTTATAAAGTCCCCTTTCCTCAGGCATGTATCCAATCAGTCCATTGTCTCGCAACGGCTCAAAAGGGTTTCCGTTCAATGTAATGTTGCCTTCATCCGGCAGAAAGATGCCGGTAATCATGCGCAGCAGGGTTGTTTTACCTGCACCGTTGGGGCCAAGCAGTCCGAATACAGATCCCTGGTTGATGGAGAAGCTGATGTCATCCACTGCTTTTTGTCCTGAAAAGTTTTTTTTCAGTCCGTTTATTTTGAGAATTTGTTCCATGTCAGTAGTTAGTGCCGGAAAATTACGTTGAAAATCAGACACTTTTATGGAAAAGTGATAAGTGGTTGGCTACCTTCTGTCCATCCATGGCTGCACTTACGATGCCACCGGCATAGCCTGCACCTTCGGCGCAGGGAAATAGGTTTTGAATTTGCGGATGCCTGAGTGTTTCGGGGTCACGCGGTATCCTGACCGGTGAAGAAGTTCGGCTTTCCGGAGCAATGAGGACGGCTTCTTCGGTGAGGTATCCTTTCATTTTCTTCCCGAATTGCTTAAAAGCTTCCCGAAGCGTGGCACTTACGAATCCAGGTAATACATCATGCAGGTTAACCGGATTGACGCCACGGAGGTATGAATTTTCCGGTAGTGACGAGGATGAGCGGTTCATCACAAAATCTGTCATCCGTTGCGCTGGTGCAACAAATCGTCCGCCGCCGGCTTCATATGCTTTACGTTCCACCGATTCCTGAAAATCGTGCATCGTTAGCGGGCTATCCATTTTTTTCAGGTCTGTCAGCTCCACCTGCACCACCATGCCAGAGTTGGCGAAGGGGTTATTGCGTTTACTCGGACTCCATCCGTTTACCACAAGGGCTTCCTGGCTTGTTGATGCTGTTGCGATGATGCCACCCGGACACATACAAAAAGAGAATGCGCCTCTGCCCCGGACCTGTTCAACCAGTTGATAGGCAGCAGGTGGCAGGTGCGGGTCTCTGGTTGTGTTAAGCGGACAGTGATACTGGATGGAGTCGATCAATGTCTGCGGGTGTTCGATACGCACACCCATGGCAAAAGGTTTGGCTTCAATGAGGATTTGTTTGCGGTGCAACAGCTCAAAAATATCTTTTGCGGAATGCCCCGTGGCCAGGATGATTTCCTTTCCCGAAAAGCTGTTGCCGTTGGCGGTGATTACGGCCTTGATGTAGTTATTTTCAAGGCTGAGATCTGTTACCCTTTCATTGAAATGCACTTCACCTCCTGAGGCGATTATTTGTTCCCGCATCGCCTGGATGATACCCGGTAATTTGTTGGTGCCGATATGGGGGTGAGCGGTGTAAAGTATGGCAGGGTCTGCGCCGAACTGGACAAAGAGCTGTAGGATTTTATCGATGCTGCCCCTTTTGTTGCTGCGCGTATAGAGTTTGCCATCACTGTAGGTGCCTGCACCGCCTTCACCGAAGCAATAGTTGCTATCGTCATCCAGTATGCCTTCGCGGTTGAGCGCAGCCAGATCCCGACGCCTGTCGCGCACATTCTTACCCCTTTCCAGGATTACCGGTTTGATACCCTTTTCGATCAACTCCAGGGCTGCAAATAATCCTGCCGGACCAGCCCCGATGATGACAACCCTTTCTGCATCAGGCTTCAGGGTAGGGAAGTTTACCTGCGGGTAGGAGAAGTCTGAGAATGGTTCATCAATAAAGGCATTGACCTTCAGGGTGAACAATACATTCCTTCTCCTGGCATCGATGGATTTTTTCAGTATCCTGAAGCCGGTTATAGTGGAAGATTTCCTACCCAAGTGAAGTGCAATAGCAGCTTTTATGCTGTATTCCTGCGATGCTTCAGCCGGGGTAAGCTGCAATTGGATCTCCTGCTGCATGAAATAATCAGAAAGGCAGGTCGTCTGCCGCACCTGATTGTCCCATCGGGTCAGGTGTGAAAGCGGGAGGTGTTTCGATGCCACCGCCAGCACCCATGCTCACTTGCTCAATTCTCCAAGCGTCGAGGTTGGTGATGTAGTTAACCTGTCCGTTTTTCTCCCAGCGGGAACCTTTGATATTAAAATGAACCTTTACAGTGTCTCCAACGTTGAAGCGGTCGAGGATGCCAGTGCGATCCTGAACAGTCTGAAATTTTACAAAGTTGGTGATGGTCCTGCCGTTGATATCTTCATTCGTTTCAACAACGAATTCCCTTGTTTTGAAGGTAGCACTACGCTGGATGGTTTCAAATTTGGCAACAATTTTGCCTGTCAGATCAAATGCCATGGTAAAAAACGATTTGAGCAAAGTTACCACAAAAAATGACTAATTTCCGCAATCTACTATTCTATATGAGACGTTTCCTTTTAACAGCCATTATTCCGCTACTGCTTACAGCCTGCAGCACGGGAAGCAGGATGTCAGGCATCACGTACAAGGGATATCCGGTTAATCCGGCCCGTTCTACCGATTCTTTGTTGCTCCAATTGCTCAAGCCTTACCGAGATAGTGTTGGCAAGACGATGGATGAGGTATTGGTTCAGAATCAACAGGAACTGTTGAAGGAGCTACCTGATAGTCCGCTTGGCAATTTCCTTGCAGACGCTTACCTCTGGGCTGCACGCACGAAGTTTGATGCCCAGGCCGATGTTGCTTTTATGAACCATGGTGGGGTTAGGGTGAACCGTTTTGCAGCCGGACCAATTACACGGGGAATGGTGTTTGAGGTGATGCCCTTCGACAACCAGCTCGTGATTGTGCCAGTGAAGGGAGAAGTATTGCAGCAGTACGTGCAGCGACTTGCAGCAGAAGGAGGGGGTGGCGGTGTAGCCGGGCTCAGTTACCGGATTGAAGGCAAGCAGGCGGTGGATATAAGGGTAAAGGATAAGCCACTGGATATTGCAACCACATACAACATGGTTAATTCCGATTATGCGGTAGATGGTGGAGGCGGTTTCAGGGCATTCAGGGAGTTGAAGCAAAACAGGACAGGCTATTTGCAGCGCGATGCCATCATAGCTTATTGCCAGTGGCATCAGCAAGAAGGACGGAAGATCACTACAACAACCAATACAAGGATAAGTAAATGAATAGGAGAAATTTCATTGCATCAGGCAGCATGGCTGCAGGGAGTCTTTTGTGGCAACCCTCTGTTTTTGCGGCTGAAAAGGCAAGCAGGCTTACCATCCTCCATACCAATGATGTGCACAGCAGGCTTGACCCATTCCCCAAAGATGGAACAAGGAATGCCGGCATGGGAGGTGTGGCAGCCAGGGCAGCTTTAATAAACAGCATCCGAATGCAGGAGGAGCATGTGCTCCTGCTTGATGCCGGAGACATCTTTCAGGGAACACCTTATTTCAATGTTTTCAAAGGAGAGCCGGAGATGAAAGCCATGCGCATGATGGGGTATGATGCAGGCATTATGGGCAACCATGATTTTGATGCTGGCTTTGAAAATTTCGCCACGCAGTTGACCACACATGGCAGGTTTCCCATTGTGATGTGTAATTATGGTTTTGATGGTACACCAATGGAAAGTTTGTATGTTCCCTACAAGATTTTTAAAAAGGGTGATATCCGTATTGGTGTAACTGGAGTAGGTATTGAGCTCGAAGGGTTGGTTCCGGAATCGTTGTATGGGAAAACTGTTTATCAGGATCCCGTTGTGGCTGCAAACAATACTGCGGAACATCTCCGCAAGAAGTTGCATTGCGATATGGTCATCTGCATATCCCATCTTGGGGATAAGTATGCTGACGACAAGGTAAGCGATGAAATTTTTGCGAAAACATCAGAGACAAGGTGAGCGATGAAATTTTTGCGAAAACATCAGAAAATATTGATCTGATTATAGGGGGACATACACACCGATTTTTTGAAAAACCACGAGAATACCGCAATGCGGTGGGTAATCAGGTTTGGGTAAATCAGGTAGGATGGGGCGGATTACAATTGGGTAGACTGGATTTTGAATTTTCCAAAAAAAATGAGCGAAAATTGATAAAAAATCAATCCATTTCAATC
>JBDLUZ010000149.1:0-5072 GCA_039805045.1 Bacteroidota bacterium
GCCAACGATATCCGCAGGCGAAAAGTCTGCATCAAGGCTGTTGGTATAATAACGATAATTGCGTTGTCTTGAGCTTTGAATGATCAGGTCAGTTTTTTGACCTTTATGACTGATTACGACAGACGCATTTGAGGTTTTATCCTTCATCGTCGCAACCTGATTTTGTGACAGTATATAAGGGTTCTCAAGAGCTGCTTCAACATTACCTGCAAGTGGGAATGCACCGTTATTAGAACCATCATACAGTTTAACATCAGCCTGGATACTCCACCCGTCGTTAAACAGGTATTTTAGCTGTGATGTAATCATTTTTTGAGATTGATCATCATACCTTCCGGAAGTAAATTCATTCTCAAAATAACCATTCCGCTTATCCTGCAAAACAGAAAGACCGAAGTATAATTTATTCTTAATGACTGGTGTTTTAAATGATGCAGAAGTTCTTAACTGACCAAAATTGCCAGTATTGACATCAACTTTAAGACTTGTTTTATTCGTGGGTTTTTTTGTTGTGATATTGATTACACCTCCGAGGGCATTTCTACCAAAAACTGTACTTTGTGCGCCCCTGATGATATCAATGCTTTCTACATCATTCAATTGAGGTATGTATGTATCTAATCCAAACTGTGCTACACCATCGATATACGTAACTACTGCCTGTTCATATGATGTAGTTACAATCCCCCTGATTCCTGTAACATTCCTGTTGTCTCCTGAATTTGAAAGAAAAAAGTTGGGTGATTGACCTGTAATGTCATTAATCTCCCAAATTCTCCTATCCTGCAGTTGTTTACCGGATATAGAAGTCACGGAAGTTGGAGTTTTGAAAAGATTGGTCGTAGTTTTATCTGCATTAACTACAACAGCATCAAGTGTAGTGACTGCAGACTTTAACACTATCTTTTTTTCAATATTGTTAGTCAACATGATAGTTTCCCAATAAGTTGAAAATCCATCAGCATTAATTTTCAATTCATATTTACCTGGCCTAAGTCCATCAAAGGAAAAAGTGCCATCATTATTAACCTTCGCATCCGTAACATTATTTAATAAGGTAATTTCAGGATTTTTAATTGTTGTGCCCTTTTGGTCAGATACGGAAATGATTAACTTAAAGTTTGTTTGCGCAAAAGTCTGGGAAGCAATAAAACAAAACATCAACAGGTTCAATATTCGCATATTCTTAAATTTTTAAGATAATAATGATTCAACAGATTTATTTGAAATTTCAGTATAAAAAATTGCAATATTCTCAACACAAGCATCCAAAAACTGTTTTCCTTTTTCTGGCGTTGCCAAAGCGGGATTACCTGAACCGGTATCCTTGGTTATTTTTGTCCATGGTCTTTGCGTCCATGCCCAACCTTTCTTTATGCCGACTGGCGTAAACTTAAGTGTTGCACCATCACCCGCCACCTCAAGTGGCAATACTAGATCAGGATGGAGGTTCATCATAACACTTGTTTCCATCTCATCTGCATGGTCACCAGGTTGTTCGAAGTAATCCTTTACAGGAGCACTCTGAAACCAGTTTACTACAAAAACCATCAGCTGTGGGAAAATGCCAGCAAGTTCTCGTATGATAGAATTAAAGTTATTGGCACCATGTCCGTTTAAAATTACAAGCTTTGTAGAACCATGCCTGATTATTACATCACAAACATCTTTTAAAATAGCCAGTTGTGTTGATGGATTCATGTTGATGCAATAGGGTACATCAAGCTGTCCCGTGTTGACACCAAACGGTATTGTTGGCAGTACCAAAACTTTGGTACCATTACTCCATGCCAGTTCAGCACTTGACCTCGCTATATATTCAACCTGATAATTATCTGTTGCATAGGGGAGATGATAGTTATGTGCTTCAGTTGCACCCCATGGTAGAACAGCCACATCGAAATGGTTGGCTTGAATATCCCTAAAGTTTGTTTCTGCTAAAATATAAGGTTTGGGAGTTGCAGACATGGCTTTATTGTTTTCGTTGAATTACTTTATTCTTAAGAGAATTGATACTGACATTCAATTCAAAGCCAATCAGCAAAACAAGAGAATTGACAAATACAAGAAACATCAGAATCAATATGCTTCCTAAAGATCCATATATTTTGTTATAAGATGCGATATTGTTGACCCAATAAGAGAATAAATAGGTGAAAGTCATAATCAAAATGGTAGCAAGTATGGTTCCTGGCGACTTTATTTTCCATTTCTTCTGCACATGGGGGGCATACCTATAAATCAAGCCAATTGAAAAGAAAATGAGGAAGAAAATGACTAAAAAATGCCCGATACCTAAAACAAGTGCTACATTTTTACCTGATACATTGAAAGTTGAAAAAAACCAGTTCAAGATAATGGTTTGTGTTAACATGATCATGATTGTTGCCAGTATAAGGAAAACAATAATAAATGTGAGTCTGATAGCACTCCACCTGATTTGAATGAAATTTCTCTCTTCCACCTGAATATGCAACATTGATTTTCTGAATGTGCGCATTATTGTAAGCGTTGCATTTGAAGAGAAGTAGATGGCAAGTATTAATCCAAATGAAAGTGTACCCGTGCCTGCATTGAAAAAGTCGTCTGTGACTGTTTTGATCATCTTGTAAGTATAGTCATCAGGTACAATACTTTCAATCAAAACCAGAACTTCCTCATACAGGCTTTTTGAACCCGGCAAAAAGGATAATAAGGTGAAAATAAATATAAAAAGGGGGGGGATGGCCAGCAGGAAATTAAAAGAAATAGATGCTGCCCGTTCATTAAGCCTAATTTCCCTTGATTGATCAAAGGAAAATGATATAACATCATACAAAGGGAGTCCTTCGAAACCTGGCAGAAAAATGTGTTTGGACCAATTGATCACTGATTTTACAAGCCTGGTTTCAAGAATCAACCGCTGTATTTTTAACATATAAATGGTTAATGTATCTTAAGACTATCTAAAGCTTTTCGGTATTTTCTGGCGTTTTCAAAATGTTCTTTTTCGTTTTCTGCAAAACTATGAGAACCTGAAAAATCAGCTTTTGCACAAAAAAACAAATAATCCGACTTCTCACCTTTCAAAACAGCATCAATTGATTTTTGAGATGGGGTACATATGGGGCCAGGAGGAAGTCCTTTATTTTTATAGGTATTATAAGGTGATGCGGCAGACTTATTGATATGCATAAGTGTAACTCTTTTGATACTGAAATCTCCGTATGCAAATTTAATAGTTGGATCTGCTCCCAAAGGCATCCCCTTTTTCATTCTATTGAGGTATACACTGGCAATGAGTGGTTTTTCAGCATTATCGTTTGTTTCCTCTTCAACAATGGAAGCAAGTGTATAAACTTCTAAGGGACTTAATCCCAGTTCATTTGCCTGATCAAGTCTGTCATCATCCCAGAATCTTAGTGACTCTTTTTTCATTCTTGAAAAAAACTCACCGGGTGTTGTATTCCAATAAATCTCATAGGTATTGGGGATGATAATACTCAAAGCAGTTTCTGGTGTTAAATCAAAAGTGTTTAATGAATCCCGGTTATTCATAAACCTCAACAGGGTATTTGTACTGCATTCGAGCTTACCTCCAATATAGGCAGAAAGTTCTTTTTTGGTACGGAACTTGTTTAATGTCAATGTGACAGGCGATTGTCTTCCTCCTTTAAGCCTCCTGAAAATATTAAAAACTCCACTACCTTTTGTTATAATATAACGCCCAGGCTTGATCTGTTTCCAATAACCTGTAGATTGTGCCAATGCCAGGAATGTGGTGTATTCAGTTGGATTTATGATTGATTTAAGCTTTGCCTTTACATATTTTGGGGTTGAATTTGCGCTTGATATGTAAATTGTAGCCTCATCTTCTTCAAAAGATGTTGCTGACTTTAGAAAAAGTAAGTAAAAGAAAGATGCTGAAATGAAAGAAAAAAGAAGAAGAAAGATTAATCCAAATTGGATTCCTTTGTTCGGTTTTCTTTTTTTATAATTTTTTCTTGGAGTCATCAACCCTGTATAAACAAAAACCCTGCCAGTTCAAGCAGGGTTTTAATAAGAACTATATTAAGTTATTTAGAAGGCGCAGGTGCTGGAGCAGGTAGGGGAGTGGTTTGCTGTACGGGAGCAGATCCTGTAGTTGGGATATTCTTAATGGAGTCGTTTTGAACTGCTGTGCTATTATTGATTACTAAAGCAGATACCAGACACAAAACTACCAGTATGCTTGCCAAAATCCAGGTTCCTTTTTCAAGTACATCTGTAGTTTGCTTAACGCCCATGAATTGGTTGCTAAAGCCCGCTATATTTCCAGATAAGCCGCCACCCTTGGGGTTTTGTATCAAAACGATAGCACCCAAAAGAATAGAAGCAAGAATAATGAGCACAATGAATAAGATTGTCATAAATTATTTTCTTTAATCAGGGATAATTTGGCTGCAAAAATATGTTTATTGGCAGGATTTTGCAAACTTAATTTATTATAAACTTCAATTGCTTTTTCCTTTAGACCCTGTTTTAAATAAACTTCAGCCATCGCTTCAGTGATTATCTCATGAGCGGGTTGCTGAACTTCCATTTTATTCAACTGAGGGAACAAAGATTCTGTTGACCGGATTTCAGGTGCCTCAGGTTGAAGTTTTTTCATGGTACGCAACCAATCAGTGAAACTCTTTACTTTGGTTCCAAGTTCATCCTTTTCAAAAGAATGACTGAGTTTAATGCCCTGTGATGCAAAATAATCCACAGTATGGTATGGCTCAATCGGAATGAGTTGGTCAATACTATCAACCTGAATTGATTCAGACGGTTTAAATTGCGGAAAATTAAAAGTTTCAATGCTGGGTTGCTCTTTAAATGATTTAGTAGCTTCTACCTCATCCTGTTCTTCAGGATATTCATATCCATCTTCATCTTCCCAAGTACTTGGCGCTTCAGCACTACCAGACAGCACAGGTTTAACTTCTTCATTCCTTTCCTGAAGGTTGTATTCATAGCCACTTTTTTTAATATTACCCATTTCTGTGTCCTCGCTCAATTGGAAGTTGAGCCAATAAGGGTCATTAAAGAAAATAGCAGTTTTGGTAACC
>JBDLUZ010000150.1:0-5065 GCA_039805045.1 Bacteroidota bacterium
TTTATATCCAAACACAGGAATCCTCCCCAACAGATAAGAATAAACGATATTACCACTTGTCGCATCATAGCGCTGGCCAATCTGATTTTTTCTATTCATCGCGTTTTGCATACCCAGTATAAAACTACCAGTTAAGCCCTGCCGTTGAACCTTCCATTGAACTTGAAAATCAATCCTGAAAACCGGTTTTAACTTATCCGCATAAACTTGACCCACCTGCAAAATGGTTGTCCGCTGCAGCCTTGATTTAGCCAGATCAATTGGCGTAACCCGAACACCCCCAGCAGCTATCAATTTTATATCCAGTCCGATGGTTGATGCTTTCCGCCTACCGTAAGTCCATTCCCTACCCGTAGCCAGGGTAAAGGATGAGTTTGAATTGTAGCGGGTATTACGCCAAATATTATCTGATGCCCTGTAAGTTGACTGATATAAGCTCAATGTACTCAACAGATAAAACCTGTTATTTAAAAAACGTTCCAACGTAAACTCTACCCCCCTGTTCAGGCCATTTCCCTTGTTAACCAGTCTTTCGATGGCAAAGTCGTCAACCATGTTAATGACACTGTAACTTGATGTAGCTGAAGCTTGAACCGGTATTCGACTTAACCACTGGTAATAAGCTTCAGACTTTAAATTCCAAAATTTCCCAAACTGAACGGTATAACCCAAAACATAATGTTGGGCTTGGCTGAAATCAAGGTTTTGATTTGGTATAATGGTGTCTGGACCAACCCTTATCCTTGCAAAATAATTCCCTATTGGCTGGGTCTGGGCATGGGTACCCAACCCAAATGACAGGTATTGACCCTGAACAGTCATCCACCGCAAACCTGCACGGGGTCCGAGTGTACCTTTTTTATTCAGTGCAAAATATTGACCATGTACGCCCAACTGAAATGATAACCGATCTGCGGGGTCCCATTTCCATTGAAGGAAATAATTCGTCAATCGGGTATTACCAGTCATCCTAACCTTATCCCTAAGCATATTCCCTACAGCCTCTCGCTGCAGCAAATCAAAACCCTTGCCAGTGCTGTACAGTCCTGTTTTGATGACCTGTTTTTTGGTGAGCTTATGGGTCAGAACGGAAGAAAATATATGATTGCTTTCAGAGAATCGGTTTCTCCTGGTGAAAATAACCGGACCTGCAAATGCATCAAGTCGGGAGTCTTCCTCCCTATAACCAGACCCATTTATACTGTAAATTGTTCGAATCAGACTCTTGCTGCCCAAACGCACCTGATGCGAAAATCCAACCACACCCGCATCAGCTTTATCAAGGGTTCCCCTGCGCGTAGATGGATCATTCTGCCAATCAGATTCCTTTTTAGCCAATTCATCTTCCTGAAGACTGAGCCCCCCAAAACCAAATATTGAAAATCCACCTACTTTTCCAGCTGGCAAATAAATGTTGAAAGAGAGGTCCTGAAAGGAAGTCTTATCGTCTGAAATATTGAATCCCAGTTGTTGCATCAGGGTAAGGAATCCATACCGGTAATTGATCAGGTAAGAACCACCATAGCCCTTTTTAAAATACCCTTCAGTAGCAAAATCAAGACCAATTGTACTCAGGGAAACAGTATGTTCACGCTTGTCTTTGTTACCCTTGCGTAAGCGGATATCGAAAACACCTGAAAGGGCATTGCCATATTCTGCAGGAAAAGCACCTGAGAGAAAGTCTGAATTGGCAAGTAACTGGGCACTTAATATTGAGATTGCTCCACCTGATGTGCCAACCCTGGCAAAATGATTGGGGTTGGGGATATCAACGCCTTCCATTCGCCACAACAATCCGTTTGGAGCATTTCCCCGTATGATTAGTCCGTTGCCATCCCCTGCAGCGCTCACTCCGGCAAATGCCGTTGCTATCCTGGAAGGATCGTTGAGCCCTGCGGCAAACCTCCTGGTTTCATCAACACTAAACATTCTTCCGCTTACCATAGACATGTCATTCAGGGGACGACTTTTATTCAGACTCGAACGGATAACAATTTCCCTGGTTTGTGTAACTGCATCTTCCATTTCGATTGTCAGGAACAACTCTTTGCCTGATTCGAGATTGACATTATTCATTTGAACCTGCCGGTACCCAACAAACGTAACTTTTAGGGCATAACGGCCTACAGGTATTTCACGAAATTGAAAAAATCCATTGCTGTCAGCCACTACCTGACGGATATTTGATCCTTCCAGCATCACCGTTGCTCCCTTCAATGGGAGCTGTATAGAACGGTCAACTACATATCCTTTGATAGACTGATACGGGATTTCCTGCGCACTCACATACTGAAGATGAAAAAACCATATGATGCAGAAAGAAAAAGCAGATTTCAAGCTCAAAACACCCATAAGGCAATTTATCACCCATTATATTACAAATAAAAAAAATATATATTAATATTTTTTAACGATATTGTTACAAAGCTATAGATGGAGAATCATGTGATTATGGAACCTTTGACCCCGATCTGGTGGGCCTGCATCGCAACTGTTGTTGGTATCATTGTCATTTTGGTGTCTTTACCCTTCTGGGCTTCATGGGCAAAACACAAATACTATAGCCGGGCTCTGGCAATTTTGCTGATTGTAAATCTGTTGATTGAAAATTCCTATGCAATATGGATTGGAAGCTGGTCTTTAAAAAATAACCTCCCACTTCACCTGTGCGGAATCAGCAATATCATTGGAGTGATTTTGTTATTCAGGTTCAATACCGCACTGGCGCAAGTGTTTTTTTATTTCGGACTAACAGGCGGAATACATGCTATGATTACACCTGAATTTGACCTGGGTGATCAGGGTTTTTTCTTCTACAGTTACTTTATTACACATGGCAGCCTGCTCCTGATATGTTCATTCATGATTATTCACCACAGGTTTAGACCTGAAAAAAACTCTTGGCTAAAAACATTCGTCATCATCCAGTTTGTAGCCTTGGCAATTGGATTGTTTAATTGGAGCACAGGTGCAAACTACATGTTCCTTTCAAGTCCACCAATCGTAGACAACCCACTGATTATAGGAAACTGGCCCTGGTATATCCTTGTTTTTGAAGGATTGGCAATTGTACATTTCTTCCTGTTTTACAAATTGTCTAGGTTAATCAAAATATAGGTATATTCGTTTATGTGTAAATAGTACACAAACATAAACGAACATGAAAAAGACATTACTGCTTGCCATAACCTTATTTACATTTCTTGCAGGTAATACACAAGTGCTCAAGTGGAGCCCTGCTTTCATACAGGAAACCTCCGCTACCATAAGTATCTCAGCAAATGCAAGTGCCGGCAATAAGGGTTTAGCAGACCACCTGCCGGCAACAGATGTTTATGTACATATTGGTGCCATTACCAACCTGAGTAGCAATGCAGCCGACTGGAAATACGTCAAATTCACCTGGGCTACAACAGTTGGCGCAGCTAATGCTCCTGCATCTGGCAACAATGAATGGACATTCACCATCAGTGGCGGATTAAGAAACTTCTTCGGGATAACCAACAGCATAGAAAAAATCCAAAAGATAGCTATCCTTTTCAGATCGGGTAACGGAAACAAAGTATTGAGAAATGACGATGGTTCGGATATGTATATCCCTGTATATGACAATGGCAATTTTGTGCGCATCGATGAACCGGCATCCAAACCCTACTTCAACAGAAGTTTGCAAGCAATTGATAAAAAAATCGGGGAAAATATCAGCATCACTGCAAACACGAACGGAAATGCAGAACTGAAGCTATTTTTCAATGGCAATATGATCGGTACTGCCACTGGGACTTCAACGATTTCAGCCAACACATTGCTGCAAACCGGTGGTACCCAAAAAATAATAGCTGAAGGTCAATTTCCGGGCGGCATACTGGTAAAAGACAGTATCCAGTTTTTTGTACCCGGACCAGCTTCGGTAAAACCGCTTCCGGACGGGATAGGAGATGGAATTACCTATGAACGGGGAGATACAAGTGCTTACCTCGTGCTTTACGCTCCCGGCAAAGGCAGGGTTTCTGTTTTGGGAGACTTCAACAACTGGACCGAATCAGAAACTTTTCAGATGAATAAAACCCCTGATGGTTCAAGGTTTTGGATCAGGATTGGAAAACTGATTCCGGGAGCAGAATATGCCTATCAATTCCTAATAGACGGTATCCTGAAAGTTGCTGATTTTAATACGGAAAAAGTACTTGACCCCAACAACGATAACACCATTCCAACCTCCACATACCCGGGCTTAAAACCCTATCCTACCGGAAAAACATCCGGAATCGTGAGTGTATTGCATCCTGGCAAACCCACCTATTCCTGGAAAATCCAAAATTTCAAAAGACCGGAAAAGCAAAATCTAATTATTTATGAATTGCTACTCAGGGATTTTGTGGCAACACGGAACTTTCAGACATTGAAAGACACTTTAAGTTATCTGAAAAAGCTGGGGGTTAATACGATCGGTTTAATGCCATTTTCAGAATTTGAAGGAAACCTGAGCTGGGGTTATAACCCAAATTATTTCTTTGCCCCGGATAAGTTTTATGGTACAGAAAATGCCATTAGGGATTTCATCGATGAATGTCACAGACAAGGTATTGCAGTGATCATGGATATGGTTTTAAACCATGCCTTTGGTTCATCTCCACATGCACTCATGTATTGGGATGGTGCTGGCAACAAACCCGCAACTGATAATCCCTGGTTAAATCCGGATGCAAAACACCCCTTTAATGTGGGATATGACTTCAACCATGAATCTTCTGCAACAAAAGACCTTGTAGCCAGGGTAGTTAGGCACTGGCTGACGAGGTATAAAATAGACGGATTCAGATGGGATTTGTCAAAAGGTTTTACCCAAACCAACAACCCCAACAATGTTTCAGCATGGGGAAATTATGATGCATCCAGGGTGGCTACCTGGAAAAGGATTTATGACACCATGCAGGCTGTTTCACCGGGTTCTTACTGCATTCTTGAACATTTTGCAGACAACACTGAGGAACGTGAACTGGCCAATTATGGTATGATGCTATGGGGCAACGGCAATTTCAACTTCAATCAGGCAACCATGGGC
>JBDLUZ010000151.1:0-5038 GCA_039805045.1 Bacteroidota bacterium
GGTTCAACTGGAATGCCCCGATTATCGCCTCGCCGCACGACCCCAAAACCATCTACCATGGTAGCAATGTAGTACTGAAAACAACCAATGGCGGCATCAGTTGGGATCCTGTTAGTCCGGATCTCACCCGAAACGAAAAGTCAAAACAGGGCCCCGGAGGTATGCCCTTCACCAATGAGGGTGCAGGCGGAGAAAACTACAATACACTCTTTTACCTAACAGAATCTGCCCTGGAAAAAGGCGTTATCTGGACTGGCAGTGATTGTGGACTGGTGCATGTTACCATGGATGGCGGAAAAACCTGGAACAATGTTACACCAGCTGGATTACCTGAGGCGCAGATCAATAGCATCGAGCTGTCTGCATTTGACAAGGGTACTGCATACATTGCAGCAACGCGGTATAAATTCAACGACTATGCTGCCTATGCTTTCAAGACCACTGATTACGGTAAAACCTGGACATCGATCAACAATGGTATTAAAGAAGATGATTTTCTGAAAGTTATCAGAGAAGACAGGAAAAATAAAAACCTGCTGTATGGTGGGAGTGAGAGAGGATTTTACCTTTCTACAGACGGTGGACAACACTGGCAATCTTTCCAGCGCAACCTACCTGTGGTACCTGTGACTGACCTGATGATTCGCGACAATGACCTTGTGGCTGCTACTGCAGGCAGGGCCTTCTGGATACTGGATGATCTTGGAGCCATCCAGCAATATGTTGCTGATGCTGCCTTACCCCGACTGATTACACCCAAACCCGGTTACAAGATGGGCGGAGGTGCAGGGCTGCCGGAAGATAAATACAGTGCCGGACAAAATGCACCCGATGGCATCATACTTGATTACTTCCTGCCTGCAGTCCATGACAGCATCACGGTTAAATTAACTATCTCCGATGCAAAGGGAAAAGTGGTGAGAATATTCAGCAACAAAAAAGACGACAGCTATGTAAGGTATCCAGGCGGACCAGCACCGGCAACATTGTTGCCCGCAACAAAAGGACATAACCGCTTTCTGTGGGATTACCGCACAGCAACACCTACACCAGATGTCAAAGGTGTTTATATTTTCGGTGATTACAGGGGATATGCGCTTGCGCCCGGAACTTATACAGCCAAACTGGAAGCAGGAACAACCACAAGTACTACAGAAATCGTTTTATTGGCCAACCCAAAGATTTCAGCCACTGCAGCAGCATGGGATGAACAGCAAAAAATGCTTGCTGACATAACTTCAACTATCAGTGAAATTCATCAGCAGGTGAACGACCTGCGTAAAGTCAAAAAACAACTGGTACACCATACAGATGTTTTCAAAGAAGTAGCCAATGCTGTAAAAGTGGTGGAGGAAGCCAAAAAACTGATAAAAGATATTGATGGATGGGAAGCCAATATTGTAGAGAGCAGGATTCAAAACGGACAGGATGTAATCAACTGGCCAAGCAAACTCAATGCTGAATTGTTTTTCATCAAGGGACTTGCAGATGCTGCTGATCCACGAATCACACAGGGTATCAAAAGCCGCTATATTGATTTATTGACTCAGTGGAAACAGGAAAAGGAAAAACTGCAGCAATTGAAGCATTCACTGGTTAACTACAACCAACTCTACAAATCACAGGGGATGGAAGGAATTGTGCTTTAATTTCAATACAATAAAAAGAAGTAAAGGGCCACCATATAAAAATGGTGGCCTTACCTTTTCATAAAAACCCACTGAATATTAAGGCTTTTTAATGATGACTTCCTCTACTACTTTACGCTCTGTAGAGACCTGAAATTTCTTGTCTGACTTGTTCCTGTATGCAGCTACAGTGAACGTTACATTTCCAAAATCAACAGGCACACTGAAAATTTTGGTCAGCTTGCGCTCTGCATAAACCTCTTCATAAAGTGTTTTCCCGGATGCATTACTTACAATGACTACGAACTTTTCATTTGCTTCATTGTCGTAGTTGAGCAGAAAATTTACATGCTCATCTGCTGTACCCACATATGTTAATGTGTTAACCGGAGAAGTTGCGGCAGACTGTGTCTTCTGTGCGTTTGCCCCTGCAAAGGAGATAACACTGAGGATTGCTGAGAGGAACAGATTCATGATAATGTTCCTGTTTGAATTTGCACGTTTTGCTTTCATAATTCCAATTTTTGGTTAAATCATTCATCACATGGAAGCTTTGTAGAGTGCAAGCCAATCGTAAGGGCAAGTTGTTTGTGTATCAGATACACATAACAATACCAAGGGGGTCACTTTAGTAACCCCCTTTTTTAAATTTTTTAATGTTAAAAAATTATAAATCTCCTGAAACCCTTTACAGTAAAGGGTTTCAGGAGATAATTTATTTGAGTACAGACATCGCCGCTTCTATATAAACAAAATTCTCAGGCTGGTGATGGTGGATGGGTTTGGTTACAGCAGTTTCGCCAAGTCTAACAACCACTGCATTTTTGGCGGGGATGATGTAAACGTATTGGCCAAACAAACCGTTCTGAGCTATGGCATGCACGCCATTGTGATCTACCATCCAATACTGGTAACCGTAAAAATCAACAGGATTCCCATTTTCCGTAGGGTCCTTCAGGTAAGTTGCTGGTGTGGTGGCTTCAGCAATGTATTTTTCGGAAACCAGCTGCTTGCCGTTCCAATTGCCCTTCTGCAACACAAGCTGTCCGAACCTGGCATAATCACGTGCAACAGCATTCAGGCAACAAAAAGCCTTTTCGTGTTTCTCAGCACCATCAAGCAGCCAAAGGGCTTCAGCTTGTGCACCCATCGGTTGCATGAACCGCTCAGAAACAAGGGTTGAAATGTCTTTGCCAAACACTTTCTCCACAATCAAGCCCAACACCTGGGTATCTCCACTGCGGTATTCCCAATTAACACCTGGCTCTTCCTTTTTCTCCATTTTGGAGATGAGGAAATCCATGTCTTCACCATAATACGCATAAGCATTCAGACTGAAATACCCTTTATCTGACTCCTGGTAGTTAGTGCCAGAACTCATCGTCAAGAGGTCTTTGATTTTCACCTTCTCCAGTCCGTTTGTCTTGAAATGATCGAGATAGTTTCCCGCAGGCTCGTCAAGCGACTTGATCTTTCCTTCGTCCAGTGCAATACCGATGAGCAGCGATATGATACTTTTCGCGGCAGAAAAGGAGCCACTGAGGGTAGTAGTATCGTATCCATCCCAGTAGCGTTCGTATTTGATCTTACCATCTTGTATAACCATGAATGCATGGGTGTTATTGGTGTCTATGGTATGCAGGAGATCTGCAGGAATTTCCTGTTGATTGTAGGCAGAATCCAGCTCCCAGAATTGTGGTTCTGCTGCAGCGGCCACAACCCTTGTAGGATGGGTTTTGTAATCATGAATCGTATGTAAGCCCCAGGTAACATAATTACGCATGTGGGCCAGGTGATTGGTAAATGACAATCCGGCAACAACGAGGACAAGCGCAAGGAGAATCAGGGATATTTTCTTAATCATAAAATATTTTTATGCAAATGGTTGGTCAATGGAGATACTTTGTTTGGAGAAGAATTTCGGTCCTTCTGGAGTCATGTACAAACAATCTTCCAGCCTGATACCGAACTCACCGGGAATGGATATGGTAGGCTCATCGCTGAAGCACATACCAGGAGCAAGTCTGGTCATGTTTCCCTTCACGAAGTTTGTCCACTCATGGCCTTCCATACCTATACCGTGTCCGGTTCTGTGTGGCAATCCGGGTAAGCCATAGTTTTTCATAAAACCGGCGTCCTCAATAACCTTGCGGGCTGCAGCGTCAACCGCATCACAAGTAGCGCCAATCTGCGCAGCTGCAAATGCAGCATCTTGTGCCCGTTTTTCCAGGTTCCACACGTCAATCATTTTCTGAGTAGGTTTACCAACCACTATCGTTCGGGTGATATCTGAAGCATAGCCTTCGCAGCTGGTACCGCCATCCACCATCACTACATCCCCTTCCTTGATGGTCTGTGGTGTAATGCTGCCATGCGGCAGGGCTGAATACTTGCCAACCTGAACAGAAGCACCTCCGCTGAAACCCAGTTTCCGGAATGCTGCTGAAATATTGCCACTGAACTCAGATTGCGACATACCCGGCCTGATGGTGGCAAAGGCAGCCTTGTACGCTTCAATGGTTACATCACTGGCCCTTTGCATGAGTGCAATTTCTGCTGCAGTTTTAAACATCCTGCAACCGGCAGTGACAGGCGTCGCATCTACTACTTCAAAACCGGAGGCGGCTTTTCTTACGCCATCAGCAATGAAAAAGCGGACACGCTCTTCCATCCCTATTCTCCGGTGTTTAACACCTCTGTCTTTTACGATGCTGACAATCAGTTCATACGGACTCTCATGTTCTTCCCAGCAACGCAGTTCATCACCAAATACAGGGTTGATGAGTTCTTTGGCCCGGTCGTCTTCAAATTTCGGACAAACATAAGCGATGGCGCCTTTAGCAGGTATAACCACACCGAAGGTCCGCTCACTCTGTCCCCACCGCATGCCGGTAAAATACACACAGCTAACAGTACCCTCCATAAAAATGGCATCCAGCTTTTGTTGCTGCATAAGCTCCTGGGCTTTGGCGATGCGCTGCTTGCGCTCCTCTACCGAAATGGGAGCAATGCCAGCAGTCATGGGCTGAAGGCGCTCAATAACAGATGGTAAATCAGACGACCGCTCGCCCGAAAAAGATGACAGTGCTAACGCACCAGTTGAAAAAGAGGCTGCCCCTAGGAAGTTTCTTCTGTTAAATTTATTGTTCATGGAGGTATTATTAAGTGGTTTATTGGTTAATGGTTGGATAGGTGATGCCCAGCTGCTCAAGGTATGTGCCATACTTTGAAGGATCGTAATAGTATTTTTTCAGTTGATCCTTGTATTGATCCATGATACCTTTATTGAGGTGTATGGCAGGAGGGTCCTTTTCAGTGATGAATGGCTTGTACTGCACATCCTTTGTCTGCACTTCTTTGAAATATTTCTTCGCTTCGGTGATAACAGCCGGATTGGTAAAACAATCCAA
>JBDLUZ010000152.1:0-5883 GCA_039805045.1 Bacteroidota bacterium
TTGATAGCCACCCTGTAAATTGATTGATGGCCAATAAAGGCTTTGGGCCGACTGTAATGCAAGCAGTGATTTTTCAAGGCTGATGTTTTTCTGCTGCAGTGCCAGGTTGTTGTTGATAGCTGAATCGATGTAGCTGTCTAGCACGGATTGAGAACGCGATGCTATCGGGTTAGCCAGGACTATTGCTATGAAAAAACATTTTATCAATAACCGCATATGTATAAAAATATATTTCTAAAAGTTCGTCATTTTCCAGTGATATCAACAGATTGTATCAGCCACTCGAGCGAGCTGTGCAAGGTTTGCACAACATTTTCTGCATCAATCAATTTGTCAAACCGTTTGCAGACCCTTAGGGAAACCAATCCATGTACCATACCCCATACAGCCATGGCGATGGTATTTGTGTCACCCTTGCGGATCATCCCCTGCGCTATACAGTCGCTTATAATCTCCTTCAGCTCTGCAAATGCCCTGTCACCACTGTTCCACTCAGCGTTATCCATGATAGCCAGTCGCTCCATGGGAGCTGCCTGATTGAACATAAGGTCGTAGTAAGCGGGATGTTCCATCCCGAACTTTATGTAGTTTTCACCCATTCGGTGCAACCGCTCGAGAGGATTTTGAATGCCAGCAAGGTTGTTATTCATTTCTGCCATCCGGAGGAAGCCAATCTCACAGAGTTCAAAGAGGAGGTGGTTTTTGTCCTCAAAGTAGAGGTAAATTGTGGTGGGGGAATACGCAATTATATCCGCAATCCTTCTGATACTCAAGTGCTCCAATCCCTCTTCTACAAAGACTTTTAGGGCGGCGTCCAGGATCAGATGCCGAAGTTCCTCTTTGCGTTTCGTTTTGCTTGTATTTAAGACCATACTTTTAGGCCTCGCAAATGTACTTAACAGTGTTAAGTTTTATGTTATTATTTATTAAACTTATTATAAACGCTATTTTTTACAGGGGGGCATTTATTTCCTAATTTAGAGCTACAAAGAAGAGCTATGCAAGAGGCGTATATTGTAGCGGGTTTTAGAACAGCGGTAGCGAAAGCCAAAAAAGGTGGGTTCAGGTTTACCCGTCCGGATGATCTGGCCATCGAAGTCATACAGGGATTGATGCAGTCCATTCCCCAGCTTGAAAAATCCAGGGTTGATGATGTGATTGTAGGCAATGCTGTTCCTGAGGCAGAGCAGGGTTTGCAGGTGGGCAGGATTATTGCCGCCCGCGCACTTGGCCATCAGGCTCCAGGGATAACGGTAAACCGTTACTGTGCTTCAGGACTTGAGTCCATTGCTATTGCCACTGCCAAAATACGATCAGGTATGGCCGATTGTATCATTGCTGGTGGGGTGGAGAGTATGTCATTTGTTCCGCTAGCTGGCTGGAAGGCTGTTCCATCATTCGCCATTGCCAATGAAGAGCCAGATTATTACCTGAATATGGGATTGACTGCTGAAGCTGTAGCCCGTGAATATGGGATTTCTCGTGCTGATCAGGATGCGTTTTCACTAGGGTCTCATCAGAAAGCAGCGCATGCGATAGCACAGGGCTATTTCAAACCCGGAATTTTGCCGGTTACAGTGAATGAGGTCTACCTCGATGAATCAGGGCGGAAGAAAAACCGTTCATTTGTGGTGGACACAGATGAAGGTGTACGCACGGATACTTCACTCGAAGGCTTGGCAAAACTGAAACCGGCTTTTGCCCAAGGGGGAACAGTAACTGCCGGAAATACTTCTCAGATCAGTGACGGAGCAGCATTTGTGGTGGTGATGGGCGAGCATATGGTCAAGGAGCTCGGCATTAAACCCATTGGCAGACTGGTGCATGCTGCTGTTGCAGGAGTTAATCCAAGGTTGATGGGGATTGGTCCTGTTGAAGCCATTCCAAAAGCATTGAGGCAATGCGGTATGCAGCTGGATCAGGTTGATTTGGTAGAGCTTAATGAGGCATTTGCGGCGCAGTGTTTGGCTGTGATGCGTCAGCTAGAGCTTGATGTGGACAGGGTTAATATCAATGGCGGCGCCATTGCACTCGGGCATCCTTTGGGATGCACTGGAGCCAAGTTAACCGTTCAATTGTTGGGCGACCTGAAAAGACTCGGCAAAAAATACGGCATGGTTTCCGCCTGTGTTGGCGGTGGCCAGGGAATAGCGGGTATTTTTGAGCATTTTGACTAATTGCAATATTGTTGCAAAAATATTTGCAATACTGTTGCAAATATTAATTATTTTCTTAGATTTGACCTTCAATTGCATTCATGAGGTCACTGCTGCTTTTACTGCTGATATTTTCATTTTCATCCCGGGTAACAGGGCAGTGTATCCTGCGTGTTTCAGGGGTGGTAAAGGATGCAGATACCCGCACTGTACTTCAGGGGGCCACTGTAACTATCGCAGAACTCAAGCTGACTGTTCAGACAGACAGTTCCGGTAACTATGTTTTTTCAGGAGTTTGTCCGGGCGACTATACCCTGCTCATAACCCATGCGGATTGTCAGGCTATGGCTTTTCATTTCCACCTAAAGGAAGATTACATTCAAAATGCGCAGCTATCGCATACTGAAAACGTGTTGAAGGAGGTTGTGGTAGTGGGCACAGCCGGGGTTCGAAACGAAGGGATGACTGGAGAGCTCAGGGGCAGGGAGCTGGCATCGACCCGCGGATTGTCTCTGGGAGAATCACTCCAGCGCATAACGGGGGTTTCAGTCTTACAAACCGGTAACAACATCTACAAACCTGTCATTCAGGGATTGCACAGCAGCAGGGTGCTTATTTTAAATAACGGAATCCGGCAGGAAGGTCAGCAATGGGGCAGTGAACATGCACCTGAAATTGATCCATATGTGGCCAACCGGTTAACCGTTATCAAAGGTGCATCCTCTGTGAGGTATGGTGGTGATGCAATAGGTGGAGTTGTGTTGGTTGAACCAAGGTTGTTGCAATATAATCCGGAGTTGAATGGCGAATTGAACCTGGCTGCATTTTCCAACAACCGTCAGGGAGTTTTATCCGCCATGTTTGAAGGGGGGCTGGATAAATCTGGTCAGAATGCTTGGCGGTTACAGGGAACTGTTAAGCGGGGTGGAAATGCCAAGACGCCTGCCTATTGGCTCCAGAATAGCGGTGTGGAAGAGTTTAACATGTCTGCTGCAGCGGGATGGAAGAAAAAGGAAAAGGGACTTGAGCTTTTTTACAGCTTGTTTAATACCAGGCTTGGAATTTTTACGGGCTCTCATATTGGTAATCTGACCGACCTGGAAAACATTATCCGAAACGGAGAGCCACCGGCATATATCCGCGATGCTGCATTCAGTTATCAGCTTGATCGTCCCTACCAGGCTGTGCAGCATCAGTTGTTTAAAGTGAGGGCATTTACTGAAGAAACCGGTAAAAACAGGTTGAGTCTTACACTTTCAACACAGTATAATATACGAAAAGAATTTGACATAACCCGCACGGAGAGAGATAACCCGCAACTGGAACTGAATCTGCTTACTGCGATGGCTGATCTGGTATGGGAGCACTTCAAACACAAGAAAATAAGGGGTTCGATGGGCTTTAATACCATGTATCAGCGCAATGATATCAATTACCGGTATTTTGTTCCGAATTATTCATCGCTGGACTTGGGTATCTGGGCTGCAGAGCGGCTGCAACTCGATAAATGGCAGTTTGAGATGGGGCTGCGATATGACTACAGAAACAGGTACGGTATTACCGATAACGACAAAGCGCCGTTTGACCGTTTAATGGGGAATGCACTGGTATCTGGTGAGCCATACGGGAACCGCATTTTTTCCGGACTTTCCGGCACTGGTGTTGCCGCTTATCAGGTCAACAGCTACTTGCGAGCTTCAATGACTTTTGCCAGTGCCTGGCGTTCTCCCCAGGTCAATGAACTGTTCAGTAACGGACTGCACCATGGTGCAGCCCGTATCGAAAAAGGTGATCCTGCCATCAGAACTGAACGTGCATACAGTATTTTGGCCAACCTTGTTTTTAACAAGGAGAAATGGGATGTAGAAGCGGGGATTTACAACAAGGAAATAAGCGATTTTATTTACCTGAAGCCGGTCTATCCTGCCTTGTTAACCATACGAGGAGCATTCCCAGCATTTCTATATGCGCAAACCGATGCGGCACTTTCAGGTGCAGATGTTTCAGTTGGTTATGCTGTGAACAGACACTTGAAAACAAAGGTAAAAAGTTCGTTGCTTAGGGCCTATGACAAATCTGCAAAAACATGGCTCATCCAAATGCCAGCAGACCGCTACGAGGCAGAGATGGAATACTTATTTGTAGATGGCAAAAGGTTTAAGAATCAATCGCTTCGTGCTTCATTTCAGCATATCACCCAACAAAAAAGGGTACCACCAACCGGTAATATAAAAGTGAAGGATGCCAGTGGGGTTGAAGTCATGCAGTCTGATTACATGATGCCACCGCCAGCATACAGCCTGGTCAATCTCGAATATTTCACATCCGTAGACATCCTATCAACAAGAATTGAATGCATATTTGGTGTGAACAATCTGTTGAATGCTTCCTACCGGGATTACATGAATGCATTCCGGTATTTCGCACTGGATCGAGGCCGCAACATATCCATCAAATTCAAAATTCCTTTTTAAATACATCAATTATGAAAAGAACACAGATTGTTATCAGCATGATGCTTTTGGTTTTTACGGGATTACAGGGATGCAAAAAAGACAAGGTTGATCCAAATGAAGAGGAGTTGATTACAACAGTAAGGGTGAAGCTTACTGAATCCGGTACCAATACCCAGTCTGTTTTTGAATTCAGGGATCTCGACGGAGATGGCGGAGCTGCACCATCCAAATTTGATCAGATTGTTCTGACACGCGGTAAAGTTTACAGCTGTACCCTTGAAGTTTTGAATGAGAGTGTGTCTCCTGCAGACAATATCACCAATGAGATACTGGCTGAAGCCAATGATCATGAACGCACTGGTTGCAGTTTCTAACTTGAGCAAGGATGGTAAGGGGTTGCCACTTGGGGTAACATCTACATGGACAGCTGCTGCAACAGCAGGCACAGGAACAGTCAATATAACGCTCAAACATAAACCAGGCATCAAAGCAGCAGGGGATTCCTTTGCAATTGGAGACACAGATATTTCGCTTGATTTCTCGCTGAGGGTCCAGTAGTATTTAGGATTCAGCTGGGGATATTTCGAAAGGGGGAATCCATAAGCATGACTTGATATGAATAGCAGGTTAATGAATTAGTTTTGCGGGATGGAAATATCAATAACCACTCCCGCATTACTTTTTCCAGCCATCAGTTTATTGTTACTGGCATACACCAACCGATTTCTGGCTATTGCCAGTCTGGTTAGGAAGTTGTTTGATGAGTATATCCATTTCAAAAACAAAAAGAATCTCCTCATTCAAATAAAAAGCCTGCGGAAACGGTTGAATTATATCCGCTTCATGCAGGCTTCCGGGGTGTTTAGTTTTCTCTTGTGCGTGGCTTGTATGTACTGCATTTACAACAGCTGGACAACCCTTGCCAATACGCTATTCGCTACGAGTCTGATTGCATTACTTGTATCTCTTGTTTTCTCACTCATTGAAATCTTCCAAAGCACCAATGCCCTTGAGGTATTGCTCAGTGAAGTGGAAGATCTCGGAAGATATGATTAAATCCACCACCCCGTCTCCAGACACTCGCTTTGCTCGGTCTGGATCCACCCCTCCTGGCCAGGAGGGGAATTATTAAATTTTATAAGGCACACAGGTTGATAATTGTGCCCAGCCTTTGGCAGGTACACTCTTCCCTTGTCACTCGTCCCTTGTCACTCGTCCCTTGTCACTCGTCCCTTGTCACTCGTCCCTTGTCACTCGTCCCTTGTCACTCG
>JBDLUZ010000153.1:0-4955 GCA_039805045.1 Bacteroidota bacterium
ATTTGAATTGCTTATCAAGTACCTGCTCCATTAATGCCATGGTAGAAATTTAACGTTTAGCCAGAAGAGGGCGTTTGGTAGTTGTTGATTTGAGGCTTAGTTGTTGCCCTATTTTAGGTTCCATCCCTTTTTTCAATTTATTCAGTTTCAAAAGGCTGGAAAATTTAATCCCTTCGAGTTGGCTGATTTCATAAAGTGTTTCACCTTTTCTAACCTTGTGAAATTCCTTCTTTCCTGTATTCTTTTTTGCCTGTAAAAAAATTAGCTGGTCCTGTTTCAGGGTTGTGGTGCTGGATGGCAGGTCATTGAAAGCCAATAATGCGGATAATTGTATCCTTTTGTCTTTGGCAATGCTTAATAAAGAAGTTCCTTTTTCTGCTTCAATGACTCTAAGTCCATTTATTTTAGATATTGAGCCGTAATTAGCTTTTGATTTGGTTGTAGCCTTGTTGGAATTAACCGTGTTTTTACTGGTAGACGAAGCGTTCGCAGCGTTTTTTGCTGAACCGACTGTTTCAGACCTTTCTTCATCAATGGCTGGACCAGAAACTATTGATTTTTTGAAGGCCGGATTTACCTGTTTGCTTTCATTCAATGTTGTAAAATAAGTTGACAGATCAGGCTCTTCCTGACCCTCTTCGGCTGCATAGTCATTCAACACATTGAGCTGGTAAGTTTCGATGTATTTAATGAGGGTTTGGGCGTAAACAGGACTGGTTGCATATCCGGCTTTTTTCAATCCCCAAGCCCAGCCTTCATAATCATTTGGATCTAGCTCAAAGAGGGAAGCATACCTTTCCTGTGACTTGAGGTAATTGGAGTGATCTTCATAAGATTCTTCTGCTTGCTCGTATTGCCTGAAACATTCGCCTCTTTCGTCGTCGTCATGGTAAACTTTACCGCCAGTCCAGCTGGATTTGCATTTAAGTCCGAAATGATTATTAGACTTTTTCACAAGCATGCTTTTCCCTGCGCCTGATTCATGTATTCCCTGTGCGATTTTTATAGAGGCAGGGAATCCTGTTCTATTCATCTCCCTGATTGCAATGGGGGCATATGTTTCGATGTATTCCAGAATGGACTCACGGTACATGTCCTGTGCAACCGCTTGGTTGACAAAAACAATAAAAATAAACAACCCGAAACAAAGATTTTTTCTAATCAATTTCATGTTCATCATCTGCGCATCATTTTATTCGAATAAGGGTGAGTCCGTCACGAATTGTCAGCATCAGCTTTTCAACCCGGTCATCCTGTTCCACATGTTTATTGAATGCATCAATCGCCTTGGCATTCTTTCCGCTCAACACTGGCTTTAGCACTTCGCCATGAAAAAAAACATTGTCTGCAAGTATCCAGCTTCCAGGTTTCATTTTTTCTACCAGGTATTCATAATATCCGATGTAACCTGTTTTGTCAGCATCCATGAAAACAAGGTCCCAACTTTCGTTCAGTTCCCTGATTATTTCAAGTGCTTCACCCTGGTGCAGCGTAATCTGATGGGCGAACTTGCTCCTGGCAAAAAAAGCCAAAGCAGTATGCGCATCTTTTTCCCTTTTTTCAATCGTATGTACTATTCCATCTGAAAGCAGCCCTTCAGCCAAGCAAAGCGCACTGTAGCCGGTAAATGTTCCAATCTCCAGGATACGGCTTGGCCTAATCATCCGGCTGATCATGCTAAGCAAACGGCCTTGTAAATGACCACTTATCATGTGGGCTTCAGGATGATTGGCAAGGGTATGCGCATGGATCTCCTCCAGCAATCTGTCCGGTTCTGAACTATGCTTTTGTGCATACTCATGGGCAGCTGTCAGGATGATATCCATGTTATGCAAAATTAAGGTGTTCCGTTCTGCCCGACAAATGCAGTGCCCTTAATTATCCCCAAAGTTATCAATCCCCTTTTTTAGAGATGAGCCAAAGTCCCGCAAATGTTAACAAGCCATTGATAAGCAGCATCTCAAAACCTATCTGGTATCCCTGTAGCCAGGTTCCTGCATTTTTTGCGAGGATATAACAGAGGGTTGGTGCGAGTAGGCAGACTCCGGTAACTCCATAGCCTCCGCCCAGTTTTCTTTTGGTAAGTATGCCAAAGAAAAATAGTCCGAGTAGCGGTCCGTATGTGTACCCTGCCAAGTCAAGTATGATGTTGATGATGGATTTGTTGTCAATCCACTTGAAAACCATGATACAGGCCAGAAAAATAAAGGCAAAGCTGATGTGTACGATACGCCTGGTTCTTTTTTGTTGCGCCTCATCTAAGCTGGCATTGCGCTGTATACCCAGTATGTCAATGCAAAAGGATGATGTCAGGGCGGTCAGTGCCCCATCTGCACTGGGGAAAAGTGCTGAAATCAGTGCAATGATAAAAATAATCCCGATTGAAGGAGGGAGGTGAAACATAGACACAGTAGGAAAGAGGTCGTCTCCAATGATATTCTTACCTGAAAAAAGGAATTGTTTGCCCTCATAGGCAGCACCCTGATTACTCATAAAGAGGTATAATAAACCACCTAAAATGAGGAATAAAAGATTCACCACAACGAGTGTTGCAGTAAATGTCATGATATTTTTTTGAGAGTCCTTTACATTGCTGACGCTGATATTTTTCTGCATCATTTCCTGGTCTAGTCCTGTCATGGCTATCGCGATGACAGCGCCTCCGATGATATGTTTGAGGAAAAATGATTTGCTGTTGATGTCTGTGTCAAAGACTTGGGTGAGTCCGCGTGCCGACATGTCAGACATGGCCTGAAAAAGGGAAAGATCCATTTTGCTGAGGATGTAAAACAAGCAAATGACCAATCCGAGCAGCATGAAAGTGGTCTGCAAGGTATCTGTATAAACAATTGTTTTAACCCCTCCTTTGAAAGTATAAAGGAGAATCATCAGGAGGATCAGTGCTGCAGTAACCATGAAAGGCACTCCCATCTGGTCAAGGATGAAAATTTGTAAAACATTGATAACCAGAAAGAGGCGTGCTGTTGCGCCAAATGTGCGGGATATGATGAAGAAAAGCGCTCCTGTCTTATAACTTTCTTTCCCAAAGCGTTGGTCAAGGTAGTGGTAAATGGAAGTAAGGTTAAGTTTGTAATAAAGCGGGATGAGCACGTAGGCGATAACTGCATAGCCGAAAATATAGCCGATTACCACCTGGAAGTACCTGAATCCGGTGAAATCACTTCCTGTGAAGTTGCCCACGGTTCCCGGAACGGATACAAATGTAACACCTGATAATGAGGTGCCAATCATCCCGAAAGCAACGAGCATCCAGTTTGAATTTCTGTTGCCAATGAAGAAGGATTCGTTGGTTGCATTCCTTGCCGTGTAGATTGATACACCCAAAAGCAGTATAAAATACCCCAAAACAAAAGAAAAAAGCAGGATTGGTGACATGATTTTCGCGTTGTTTAGGCAAGGTAATGCATTTAAAAATATCTACTTTTGGGCATGCTAAAAAAGCTGGACATTCAAAACTATGCCATCATTGCCGGATTGACCCTTGAGCCGGCATCCGGGATGGTCATTATTACAGGTGAAACGGGTGCAGGTAAGAGTATTTTACTGGGTGCACTCGGACTGGCACTTGGAGACAGGGCTGATAGTGCCCAATTGCGGGATAAGGAGAAAAAAACAATCATAGAAGCTACTTTTATTGTTCAGGAGACTGCAGCACTGGAAAAACTGTTGCAGGATGCCGATGTAGATTCAGATACCGAGATTATACTGCGAAGGGAAATTCAGGCTAATGGTAAGTCGAGGGCATTTGTGAACGACACGCCTGTTGCGCTCAATCAGTTGCAGCTCATTGCAGGGCACTTGGTTGACCTTCACCAACAATTTGATACGCTTGAACTTGGCAGCAGGCACTTTCAGCGGGCATTGCTGGATGCGCGTGCAGGTGCAGTTGGCTTGATGGCAGATTACACCAGACAATTTGACCGATACACTATTCTGAATAAAAAAATCCATGAAGCTCGGTCGCGTGTGCTGAAAGCCAATCAGGAATCTGAGTATAAGTCTTTTATCCTGCAGGAGCTTCAGGGATTGAAATGGACCGTTGGGGAAGGTAAGATAGTCTCAGAAGAGTTGCAAGTATTGAGCCATGCAGAACAGCTCAAATCGGGCATTGGAAAGGCGGTGTATGCTTTTCAGGAAGGTGACCAGCCGATTATCTCCCAACTGAGGTCAATGCTGTCTCAACTGCAGCCACAGGCGGCCTATCATCCTGCATTGCCGCCTCTGATGGCAAGATTTGATGCTGCCTATGTTGAACTGAAAGATATTGCTACTGAACTGGAGAGTTTGTTAGATGGTGTGCAGGTGGATGACCTGCGTATGGAACAATTGAATGAGCGTCTGGCAATGGCGCAGCGGATAGCCAAGAAGCATGGACTTGCTGATGTGGATGAATTGCCACTCGTGGAAAAGCAGTTTGCAGAAGAGCTCGTTGTTTTTGAAGATGCAGAATCAGCGCTTAAGGCATTGGAAAAGGAAATGGAAACTGTTCAGCAACAGGCCCTCGCTCTGGCAAAGGCGTTGCACGAAAAGCGGCTTAATGAAATTCCAATGCTTGAAAAGGCTACTATGGCATTACTTGTGCGGGTTGGGATGCCAAATGCACAGTTGAAAATTGATTTGAAAGCTACAGGATTGTCTGCTGGCGGAACTGATGAAGTGGTGTTTTTGTTTGATGCCAACCGGAGTGGTCAATTTGAACCCCTCCATAAAGTTGCCAGCGGAGGAGAATTGAGCAGGCTCATGCTTGTGCTAAAATCGCTTGTAGCACATTCACTGGAAATGCCTACACTTATTTTTGATGAGATTGACAGTGGTATCAGTGGGGAAGCGGCAAGGCAGGTTGGTTTGTTGATGCAGGAACTTTCAGGCCATCACCAGGTCATAGCAATCACACACCAGCCTCAAATTGCTGCTTTGGCGAGTCAACACCTCTA
>JBDLUZ010000154.1:0-4926 GCA_039805045.1 Bacteroidota bacterium
TCACCAGGTAAAGGGAGAAGGTGGTATATCCGGACCAGACCTGACACAATTGGGAACACGTTTCTCAAACAAAGACATGCTTGAAGCCATCATCTCACCAAGCAAAGCCATTTCAGACCAATATGGTTCAACTGTTTTCTTCCTGAAAAAAGGTGGCTCAATCCTGGGCCGTTTAATCAGGCAGGATAATACCAACTATTACATCTCTCAGAATCCATTTGATGCCAGTATTGTGAGAACAGTTGCCAAAAGCAATGTGGCCCGTACAAGGGTTTCAGATGTTTCTCCGATGCTGCCCGGCATGATCAACGGACTCAATCCGGAAGAACTGAACGACCTGGTTGCCTACCTCAAATCGGCAGGCAATCCAAACCACCCTGTTTATACCGCATCCAAATAAAGGGGTATGACAAGACAAGGTTCTGTGTGGAGCGATAAAGTTTCGCAGGTTGCACAAATCGGTGGTATCGAAACCGCTGTGTTGGATAACGGGATCAGCAGAGGGATGCGGGTGGCCTGGTTCAATACGGGAACTGGGCTCCGCTTCAAGGTGCTGACAGACAGGGGAATGGATATTGCCGATGCGGCCTTCAACCAGTATAACCTGGCGTGGCTGAACCATGCGGGTTTTACGCCACCACAGTTTTTGTCTGATAAGGGACTCGACTGGCTGCGGACATTCGGAGGTGGATTGGTCAATACCTGCGGATTGCAGCACGTGGGCGGACCAGAAAAAGATGACACCGGTGAGCGTGGCGTTCATGGACGAATCAGCAATACCCCTGCGGAAATCATTTCCATCATTCAGCCAGATCCAGCCAGGGGGCAATACGACATGCAGCTTACCGGACGCATGCGGGAATCGAATATTTTTGGCCCGAACCTCGAACTAATCAGGACCATCACAGCCACCCTGGGTTCCTCCCGCATTTTGATTCAAGACGAAATCATCAACAGGGGCAATATTCCAGCGCCACACATGATCCTTTACCATTGCAATTTTGGCTGGCCTCTCGCAGATGCCGGAACAAAACTAATTTGGGAGGGAGACATGACAACTCGGCTGGGAGAACCCTTCACATCAGGACAAACTTTCAAAACCCTGCGCGATACAGTCCCTGAGCACAGTGGGAATGGCGAAGAAGTGGCTGTTGTAGACATTGAAGCTGATGAACAGGGCAACTGCCGATGCGGTATTTATAATCCTTCCATTGAACTGGCCGTTGCAATGGATTTCCCTAAATCACAACTTCCTTGGTTAACCAATTGGCAACACCTCGCAAAGGGAGAATATGTTACCGGGATAGAACCCGGATCACATCCCCCCATCGGGCAGGCGCTCGCAAGGGAAAGAAAAACCCTCCGATACATCGCGCCAGGTGAAAGCATCCGCTACAACTTGCAATTGGAAGTACTTTCTGGGCTCCAGGAGATTCAATCACACCTTAAAACATAGCATACATCACCCATAAACAACGCAACATGGCAACACAAGGCTTGGCACAAAAAGCACTGGAACAAGGCAAAGGTATCCTGCGGCTAGCGCCCACCTGGGTACCCCGCTCATTCTGTGTACCAGGAAGAAGGATAAAATTACACCCAGACGATTACTACGTTTTGGGAGGAGAAAGAGGCGGCATCGACGAACGCTGGCTCTCCTCTACCACACCTGCGAAAAACGGTCCGCTTACCGGCGAAAACGAAGGATTGAGTCCCGTTGTATTTCAGGATGGAGGCACCACTCACCAGTTTCTGCTGAAAGATGCAGTAGATGAACTCAAAGGAGACCTCATCGGAAGCAGGATATGGGATGAATACCAAAGCTGGCCGATGTATTCCAAGTTCTTTGACAACATGGGTCCACTCCCCCATCACGTGCACCACAATGATGAAAAGGCGGCGTTGATCGGACAAAAAGGCAAGCCTGAAGCTTACTATTTCCCACCACAGCTCAACAACCACGGCGGTGATTTCCCCTATACCTTCATCGGCATTGCCCCCGGTACGCCAAAAGAAGTGATCAAGGAATGTCTGATGAATTTCACCAAAGGCGACAATAAAATCACCAACTACTCCCAGGCTTACAAGTTGGAGCCAGGCACTGGCTGGGACGTACCACCCGGACTGCTTCACGCACCCGGCAGCATGTGTACCTACGAGCCACAGAAGGCATCTGATGTATTCGCCATGTACCAATCGCTTGTAAATGAAGCCATCATCCCCGAAGAATTACTTTGGAATGGCACCCCCAAAGAAAGCATTGGCGATTACGACGCACTGATGGAGGTAATAGATTGGGATCTCAACGTTGATCCAAACATGATGGCCAACCGTTTCATGGCCCCCAAACCGGTTCATGACCCAGAAACCATGAAGGCTCAGGGATATACAGAAAACTGGATCTGTTACAAGTCAGCCGACTTCAGCGCCAAGGAGCTGACTGTGTTCCCAGGTCAAACCGTAACCATCACTGATGCGGCGGCCTACGGTATCATTGTGATGCAGGGACGCGGCACGTTTGGTGTCTGGGAAATCGAGACACCTGCCCTGATACGGTACGGACAACTCACCAACGATGAGTTCTTTGTGAGTGAACAGGCTGCCCAAGCAGGTGTAAAGATTGTAAACACCTCTTCTACAGACCCTATCGTCATCCTCAAACATTTTGGACCCAATAACCCCGATTTAGCACTCTAACCCACCATACATGCAACATTTCAAAAAAAACGGCAAACTCATCTGGATAAGTTTGTTCATTGCCGCCGCAGGCTTTCTCGCGTTCATGCTACCCGCGTCTAACCAGTTGAAAATCAGCAAGGGAACGCACATCATGCTCATTGGCAACAACCTCGGTTCCAGGATGATGGAAGCCGATTTTTTTGAAACTGAAATGCAGTTGCGTTATGCAGACAGCATGCTCTACATCCGCAACATGTGCGATGGTGGTAATACACCGGGATTTCGTCCGCACTCCGGCAGGAATACCCCCTGGGCTTTCCCCGGTGCGGAAAAATTCCAGACAGAACTGGCAAAACCAGCAGAAATGGAAGGATTTGTGGAGTATCCTGATGAGTGGCTGTCCAAACACCAGGCAGACATCATCATCGCTTTCTTCGGATACAACGAATCCTTCCAAGGTGCTGCCGGCTTGGCCAACTACAAAGCCGAGTTGGATGCCTTCGTCAAGCATACACTTGCCCAGCGCTACAATGGCAAAACGGCACCACAGCTGGTGTTGGTTTCACCTATTGCGTTTGAAAACCTCTCTGGAAAATACGACCTCCCCAACGGCATGGTTGAAAACCTCAACCTGAGGGTTTATACCCTTGCCATGAAAGAAGTGGCCGCTAAAAACAAGGTGCTCTTCATTGATGCCTTTACAGCCAGTAAACCCTGGTTGGATGACCCTTCCAGTGAACTGACCATCGACGGGGCACAATTGACCAATGCAGGCTATGCCCGCTTCGGGCCCTTCCTGGCAGATGAAATTTTCGGAAAGAAAAACAGTACCAGTCAGCACCGCGATGCCGTTTATGCCGCTGTTACAGAAAAAAACTGGATGTGGCACAACGACTATAAAATCCCCAACGGCGTGCATGTTTTCGGAAGAAGGTATAATCCTTTCGGACCAGACAATTACCCAGCAGAACAAAAGAAAATCAGGGAGATGACCCTGATCAGGGATACTGCAATCTGGCTCGCAGCCAAAGGCATTCGGATGGATGTTGCAGCAGCTGATGCCCGCACATCATCGCTGCCCCCGGTCAAAACCAATTATAGTCCGAAAGACAAAAACGCGGAGCTGCGTTACCTTTACGGACAAGAAGCCTTGGATAAATTTACAGTAGCCCCAGGCTATAAAATAGATCTTTTTGCATCTGAGAAGGAATTCCCAGACCTTGCCAATCCGGTGCAAATCTCCTTTGACAACAAAGGCAGACTTTGGGTGGCTGTAATGCCCACCTATCCCCATTGGAAACCAGGAGACCCCAAACCAAATGATAAACTGATCATTCTCGAAGACACCAACAACGACGGAAAAGCAGACAAGCAAATCACCTTTGCAGACAATCTCCAGCTACCCCTTGGTTTTGAACTTGCCCCTGAGGGTGTCTACCTCTCTCAAGGTACCAACTTCATGCTCCTCAGAGACACCAATGGAGACGACAAAGCAGATACCCGTGAAGTTTTACTTAGCGGATTTGACGACCACGATACCCACCATGCCCACCACGCTTACACAACCGACGCCTCCGGCGCGATTTACATGGGGCAGGGTGTTTTCCTGGCCAATGATATTGAAACGGCCTACGGGCCTGTAAGGGGCACCAATGGCGGTTTTTTCCGTTATGACCCCAAAAAGAAAAAACTTGATCGCATTGCACAGGTATCCATTCCCAATCCCTGGGGAATTGCTTTTGATGCCTGGGGACAGGTGTTCTATGCAGAAACATCTGGTCCGGATGTAACCTGGATGCTTCCCGGTACCATCAAGCCACGTTATGGCGTGGCAACACCGAAGGGAGCCAGCATCATCGAAGAAAAACACCGGGTAAGGCCTACCTCCGGATTGGAATTTGTCTCTAGCAGGCACTTCCCAGATGAAGTTCAGGGCGATATGCTCATCAACAACACCATCGGCTTCCTGGGCACCAAGCAGCATAAAATGATGGATGCAGGAGCCGGCTATAGCAGCCAACACCGCCAAGACCTGGTGGTTTCCACAGATATCAATTACCGTCCTGTTGACCTTGAATTTGCACCAGACGGCTCACTTTATATAGCAGACTGGCACAATGTGTTGATCGGACACATGCAGCACAATATCCGTGATCCATTGCGCGACCATGTGCATGGCAGGATCTACCGCGTTACCTATCCTTCCAGACCATTGGTAACACCTGCAAAGGTGGATGGTGCAAGCAT
>JBDLUZ010000155.1:0-4925 GCA_039805045.1 Bacteroidota bacterium
GTCATGTTTGAGGCAGGTATCAAAAAGTAAAATCTTATTCCCTCCCATTGCCAGCGGCACATATTCATAGGCAAGTGACCGGCAATCCAGCCTGATAGCATGATCTTGCCTGGCATGTATGCTGGCAAACATATCCATGATACCACATTGCAATCCCACAAATTCATTTTCTGCCTCACGCGCAATCCGCGTCAACTCCATGCTGTCTAATCCCGCACCGGAAATCTCATTGAAAGCAAAGGCAAAAACAGACTCCAAAGCTGCTGACGAAGACAATCCTGCACCCACAGGAATATCAGAAGAAACGATTGCTTGAAAATGTGGTAGCTTTACACCACGTCGGGAAAAAGCGAGGCAAACACCAAAAATATAATTACTCCAATGGCTGCCGGTTGCAGCTGATGGAAAGGTGTCCACTGAGATTTTATCCTGAAGATCAAAAGCCCATACCGTTGTCGGCCCCTCTTTTAGGGGAAGAATTGCCAGGGAACAGGCTTTGTCGATCCCGGCAGGCATTACCCATCCTCCGTTGTAATCTGTATGTTCGCCGATGAGGTTTATCCTTCCAGGCGACTGAAAAACAAGGGGGGAACTACCATATTCAGCTTCAAAAAGTCCTGACAACCACGCTTTTGAGACCATCGTACACAAATTTTGATAAAAATAATCAAAATCTCGCACGACGGGGAATGTCAACAATATGTTGAAATGAACCAAAACAGTCAGGACTTGTTACGAATTTGGGAAAAAAGGGCATCTTAACGGCAGATTGGGATATTATCACTTTTTACAAAGCTGCAAAATGTTGAATTTTGCGGATTCAAAACTTGAGCAGATTATGCAGGAGGAACAAGAAGACATACTCGAACAGATTACAAACTCGGACTATAAATATGGTTTCGTAACAGATATTGAGGCTGATGAAGCCCCAATGGGTCTTACCGAGGATACCGTTAGGTTTATCTCTGCAAAAAAGAATGAACCATCCTGGATGCTTGAATACAGGCTTAAGGCATTCAGGCATTGGCTAACCATGGAGACTCCGGAATGGGCAAACCTGACTTTTCCCACCATCAACTACCAAGACATCATCTACTATTCTGCACCCAAGCAGAAAGTTGCACCCAACAGCCTGGACGAAATAGATCCTGAACTCAGGAAAACATTTGAAAAACTGGGTATTTCCCTGGATGAGCAAAAGCGTATTTCAGGTATTGCGGTTGATGCAGTGATTGATAGTGTTTCCGTTGCCACCACTTTCAGAGAGGAACTCTCCAAAGTTGGTGTGATCTTCTGTTCCATGAGTGATGCCATTCAGGAACATCCAGACCTCATTAAAAAGCACCTTGGTTCTGTTGTTCCTGCAACAGACAATTACTTTACAGCCCTGAACGCCGCTGTTTTCAGCGACGGATCTTTCTGTTACATTCCCAAAGGTGTAAGATGCCCAATGGAACTTTCAACTTATTTCAGGATCAATGCCGCCAATACAGGTCAGTTTGAAAGAACGCTCATTGTGGCGGAAGAAGGCAGCTATGTAAGCTATCTTGAGGGCTGCACCGCTCCCATGCGGGATGAAAACCAGCTGCACGCTGCAGTTGTGGAAATTGTAGCGATGGAAAAAGCAGAGGTTAAATATTCTACCGTACAGAATTGGTATCCGGGCGATAAGGAAGGTAAAGGTGGGATATACAATTTTGTTACCAAAAGAGGCATCTGTGCCGGCAACCATTCAAAGATTTCCTGGACGCAGGTAGAAACGGGATCAAGCATCACTTGGAAATATCCCAGTGTAATCCTCAAGGGTGATTACAGTATCGGTGAATTTTACTCTGTTGCCGTCACAAACAATTATCAACAGGCTGATACAGGCACCAAAATGGTGCACCTCGGTAAAAACACCAGGAGCAGAATCGTTTCAAAAGGAATTTCTGCCGGAAAAAGTCAGAACTCATACAGGGGACTGGTTAGTGTAGCTAAAAATGCCAGCGATGCGCGCAATTTCTCCCAATGCGATTCACTTTTGTTGGGCGACAAGTGCGGCGCGCATACATTCCCTTACATAGAGGTAAAAAACAATACTGCAATGGTGGAACACGAAGCCACCACCTCTAAAATTGGAGAAGATCAGATATTTTACTGCAACCAACGTGGCATGGATACCGAAACCGCAGTAGCACTGATCATCAATGGCTTTGCCAAGGAAGTCATGAACCAACTGCCCATGGAATTTGCGGTAGAAGCACAAAAACTGCTGGCCATAAGCTTAGAAGGCAGTGTAGGATAATCAAACTGTAAAACGACAAAATACCAATATGTTAAAGATCGAAAATCTGCAGGCAAGAATTGAAGAAAAGGAAATATTGAAAGGTATCAATCTTGAAATAAAACCAGGAGAGGTACATGCCATTATGGGACCAAACGGATCCGGTAAGAGTACACTCGCATCGGTGCTTGCAGGAAGAGCAGATTATGAAGTAACTGGTGGCTCTGTAGATTTCCAGGGCAAAGACCTCCTCGAACTTTCACCTGAAGACCGTGCAAAGGAAGGATTATTCCTGGCCTTTCAGTATCCCGTTGAAATCCCGGGTGTAAGTACCACCAATTTCATCAAGACTGCAGTCAATGAAAAAAGAAAATACCAGGGCCTTGACCCCCTGGATGCTGCCCAGTTCCTGAGGACCATGAAGGAGAAAATGAAACTGGTTCAGATTGACCAGTCACTTCTCTCCAGATCACTCAATGAAGGCTTTTCAGGTGGTGAGAAAAAAAGAAATGAAATATTTCAGATGGCTATGCTTGAACCCAAACTCGCCATTTTGGATGAAACAGACTCAGGTCTTGATATTGATGCACTCAGGATTGTTGCCAATGGTGTAAACGAATTGCGCTCATCGAACAACGCTTTCCTGGTTGTAACTCACTATCAGCGTTTGCTCGACTATATTGTACCTGACTTTGTTCATGTACTTTATAATGGCAGGATTGTTCGTTCTGGAACAAAAGAACTGGCGCTCGAACTGGAAGAAAAGGGATATGATTTCATCAAGGCAGAAGTAGAAAAGGAAACTGTGTAACATGGACTTTAAAACATTTTTACAGGATACATTTACGGCATCATCAACTGAGCATTCAGGATTGTCTGCATTCCAGCAAGATAGTTGGACCAACTTTTCAAACTGGGGCCTGCCAGCACTGAAACATGAAGAGTGGAGATATACCCGTATCCGGAATTTATTTACAGATAAGCTCATTGCAGGGCAGGATCAATTACCTGCGAAAGAAATCATCACAAAGCACTTCCTGCCCGGACTGGAAAATGCAAACAGCATCATTTTTGTAAATGGATACTTCGTTCCTGAATTGAGTAATATCCAAGATGATGAATCTTCACTTATCGTAAAATCCTTACAAGCGGCATCTACAGATGAAGACGCCGCATTTGTCAAGGAAAATCTTGGCCATAGTGCGCGTTACCACACAGACGGCATCAATGCACTCAATGGTGCATTCGCTGCAGGAGGTGTCTATCTGCGTGTAAACAAAGGCAAATCACTAACCGCGCCAGTAGCCATCTACCATTTTTCAGATTCATCAAACGGACTCCGTTTTTCCCAGCCAAGAGTACTTGCCAACATTGAAGCAGGCGCACAGGCCACCATTATTGAACACTACATCAATCTGGGTTCTGGTGACACTCTGACCAATGAAGTTTTAGAAGTTTGTACCGCACAGGATGCTGTGCTGTATTACATCAAAATCCAGGATGAAGGAAACGCTTCCAGTCACACCGGCACTACACATATTCGTCAGCTTGCCAAGTCACTCACACATGCCGTAACCATTACCTTAAGCGGTAAAGTTGTTCGGAATAACCTCAACATGGTGATGGAAGCAGAACATGGCGAAAGCCATATGTACGGACTATACCTGCTTGATGATGAAACGCTTGCAGACAACCATACCATTGTTGACAATGCAATGCCGCATTGTTACAGCAATGAGCTGTACAAAGGCATCATGGATGGTCATTCTACCGGCGTATTCAATGGTAAAATATTTGTACGGAAAGACGCACAAAAAACCAATGCATACCAGTCCAACAAAAATATTCTCATCGGAAGCAACTCCTCAGCCAATACCAAACCGCAGCTGGAAATTTTTGCTGACGATGTCAAATGTTCTCATGGTTGCACAATTGGCAAACTTGATGAAGACGCTTTATTCTACTTGCGGGCAAGGGGCATCAGCGTGGAAAATGCACAGGCACTCTTGCTACATGCCTTTGCCATGGATATCCTCGACCAGATTAAAGATGAAAATGTAAGGACATTTGCAAACCTGCTTATTTCCAAAAGATTATCATTTACCATTTGATGACAGAATCACTATCCGGATATAACGTTGAAGATATCAGGGCTCTTTTTCCGATCCTGAACAGAAAGGTAAAAGGTAGAGATCTGATTTATTTTGACAACGCAGCTACGGCTCAGAAACCTTTGCAGGTAATTGAGGCCCTTACACATTACTACAGTCATTACAATGCCAACATCCACAGGGGTTTACACACCCTTGCAGATGAGGCCACAGCAGCATTTGAGGCAACAAGACATAGTATTCAGCATTTCATTGGTGCCGCACTACCTGAAGAAATAATTTTCACAAAGGGTACTACAGAAAGCATTAACCTTGTTGCAGCAGCATGGGGGAATACACATCTTCAAAAAGGCGACGAAATCATCATCTCCAGCCTTGAACATCATGCCAACATTGTGCCCTGGCAGATGGTGGCTGAAGCAAGAGGTGCCCGTTTAAGGATAATTCCCATTGATGATAATGGTGTCTTGGACATGGAAGCATACAGCGATATGCTGAATGAAAAAACCAAATTTGTATCAATTGTTCATGCATCCAACGCACTTGGC
>JBDLUZ010000156.1:0-4894 GCA_039805045.1 Bacteroidota bacterium
GGAGTTAAAAATGTTGATGCAACCACTTCGAAAGTAGTATCAAAAGTAGTGATATTGTCTATTGCAGGTAATAAGTCTGCCCCTATGTCAGTGCTTTTGATTTTGGTACATCCAAAAGTCAGCACCAATGAAACTGCTAAAATTATTTTCTGAATCGGGAATCGATATCTCACGTGGTTCTTTTTTCTTTTCCTGTTTTGGATTACTTATTTGCAAGGTCGCTATACAATTGTAAATACTCTGTTAAATCGGTATCCGGGTTAAACTGGATAACTTTCTTGCCTTTGACTTTCGAAAAAATATCTAGCAATTGTTGATCTATCTGCTCATCACCGAATGATAAGGCATCAGCATAAAAGCCACCGCCATGCATCATTGCAAAGTTGTTATTTTCTTTAAAAGGTTCCATTTCCTTCTCCTTTATTGCTGCATTAATCATACACAACTTCTGGAAATCAGGACCAAAGTTCTGGTCAAACGTTTTTTGTCCAACCGTAAACAAAACCTTGGAATTACTGAAAACCGGTTCTTTCTTGTATGCTGTTTTGAGGAATAAAGGAATCAACCCTGTCATCCAGCCAGAACAATGAATTACATCAGGAGGCCATCCAAATTTTTTTACTGTTTCAATAGCACCTTTACAAAAGAATATGGAACGAATACCATTGTCATCAAACCATTCATCCTCTTCCCCGTTGAAAACAAACTTTCTTTTGAACATTTCCTCGTTATCGAGAAAATAGACCTGTAAACGTGCATTGGGAAGTGAGGCTACCTTAATCTGAAGAGGATAATCATCATTTTCTATGGATATGTTGATTCCTGACAACCTGACAACTTCATGTAACCTGTGGCGTCTTTCATTAATTGTTCCGAAACGCGGCATGATACACCTTATTTCATAACCACTGTCATTGGCTTTTATGGCTAATTTATTCACAATCTCCGAGAACTCTGTAAGCTCAAGGTAAGGTGACATTTCATTAGCAATAAATAATATTCGTTTTTTTGTAACCATGCTTAGAGTTAATGGAGCAGTGAATTGGATGCAAAAATACAAAATTTATCTGATTTGGCTACCTTTACACTATTCACCAGTACATTTATGACCCTAAAATGGATTAAATCTGGCCTAAAGTTCGCCTTCTTTTTATCTTTAGGTCTCATATTAATATGGTATTCTCTTCGGAGTTTTTCTGCGCAAGACATTCAAAAACTGCAGGAAATGGTAGGAGGTGCTGATAAGCTTACCATATTTTATTGCATATTGATACTTATGCTAAGTCATTTTATAAGGTCTCTGAGGTGGCGGATGATGATTATCCCATTGGGCAAAACTCCGCGCTTAACTAATGTATTTTATGCTGTTTTAACCGGTTTTTTCTTCAACATACTTTTTCCACGCTTGGGCGAAATCATGAAATGTTCTCTCATAGGCAAATACGAAAAAATTCCAGTTGATAAACTTGTAGGTACCATGGTAGCAGAAAGGATCATTGATCTGTGTTGCCTCATTTTAGTTATTTTTCTGACCATCATTACGCAACTATCATTGGTTGGTGATTACACCCAGGAGCTCATCCTTGCATTGTCGAACAAATTTCAATTGTCACTGATCCCCATTTTAATTGTTGTAACCGTTATTTTTTTCTCTGTTATACTGATTATTAAGTATTTGAAAAACAGCAAATTAGGATGGGTTATCAAAATAAAAACTTTATTGTCAGGAGTCCTGGAGGGACTGATGACAATATTGAAAATGAAACACAAGACCTATTTCCTTGTTTATACAATTTGTATCTGGTTCCTTTATCTGGCTAGTATTAGGGTTGGTTTTCCTGCTATAGCGGGATTATCTCATCTTGGTTGGGTTCCATCTCTCACGATACTTACATTTGGTAGTTTCGCTATGATTGCTACACAGGGCGGAATTGGAGCCTATCAGCTTGCTGTACAAAAAACACTTGGATTGTATGGAATTAATGCTTTAACTGGACTTGCATTTGGTTGGTTGCTATGGGCGGTTCAAACTTTTTTAATGCTTGTAACTGGACCAATCTCTCTGTTACTCCTTTATTTTCAGCGGAATAGATACGATAAAACCAAGTTTTAGACTTTTTACAGATTTTTTATGCGTCATGTACGTTATAGTTCAAATTTCATTGGCTAATTTGTTTATCGAAATCATTTTATATGAAAATTAATGCTACCCTGGGAATAGTTATTCTTTTTGTTTTATCGTCTTCTTATGTAATGGGACAGTCTGCCATCGCCCTTAAAGATAAAGATTGGCATCTGGGAGATTATACTAATAACAAAGTTTATGGAATAAGTCTGGAAAAGGCTTACCAGGAGATTATAAAAGGAAAAACACCTAAAAAGAAAATAGTTGTTGCCGTTATTGATTCTGGCATAGATACATTACACGAAGACCTTAAACCTGTTATCTGGACGAACACAAACGAAATAGCAGGTAATGGCATCGATGATGACAAAAACGGTTATGTGGATGACATACATGGATGGAATTTCATTGGAGGCAAAGATGGAAGGAATGTTGGAAAAGATAGCTATGAAGGAGCAAGGATTTACTACAAGTTTAAAAGTAAATATGATTCCATTTCAGATGGAGGTAAATCTTTAAAAGGCGATGAGTTAAATAACTATAAAATTTATTCAAAAGCAAAGTATCAGCTCGAATTTCAGGCCAAAGAAGCCGCCATGTATGTCTTAATATTGAAGGATATTGTTGCTAAAATTCCTGGAGCTGACAGTACTTTACGTTTAGCCATGGGCAAAAAGCAATACACAGGAGATGAATTACAGAATTTCAAATCGGATGATTTTGCTGTTGCAAAGGCAAAATCTGTTATGCTTGGGTTTTTTCAGCAAACCAGGCAAATGGAGAATAACAACAATGCATTGATTGCGGATTTGATTCAGTTTTACGAAGGGGAAAAAGCAAAAGTTGATGCTGTTGAAAAAGAACCTAGAGCATACAGAGCTGAAATAGTAAAGGATAACTATAATGATCCTGAAGACAGGTATTATGGGAACAATGATGTAATGGGAACAGACGCTTCTCATGGCACACATGTTGCCGGTATTATTGGGGCTGTCAGAAATAATGGCAGAGGAATAAACGGTATTGCTGATTATGTAGAAATTTTACCCATCAGAGCGATTCCGGATGGTGATGAACACGACAAAGATGTAGCCAATGCTATCAGATATGCCGTTGATAATGGTGCATGGGTAATAAATATGAGTTTTGGTAAAAGTTTTTCCCCAGAAAAGAAATGGGTTGATGATGCCATCCGCTATGCACAGAGTAAAGGCGTACTACTTATTCATGCGGCAGGAAACGACAATAAAAACATTGATATTGAAGATAATTTTCCTTCGATGAATGAAAATTATGATACAACACGTGCTTTTTCCAACTGGATAAGTGTTGGTGCCAGTGGTGCTAAGGAAGAAGAGCTTGTTGCATCATTTTCCAATTTTGGGAAGAGAGAAGTGCATGTTTTTGCTCCCGGTGTTAAGATTTATTCAACCATTCCGGGTGGTAATATCTATGGGGATATGGATGGCACAAGTATGGCTTCTCCTGTAGTGGCGGGATTATCTGCCCTATTGTTATCTTATTTTCCTGAATTGTCTCCTGTTCAGATTAAGGAAGTTATTTTAAAATCTGTTTCCAAACCAGTAGGAAATAAATTTACAAAACCAGGAACAGAAGATGAATTAGTTGGATTTGATCAATTATGTGCTACCGGTGGAATAGTAAATGCTTTTGAAGCATTCAGACTTGCATCAACTATAAAAGGTGACAGAAAAATTCCGGAAAGTCAAAATCAGTCCAAAAAAAGTTTTAAAAAGTAACAAATGTCTGATTCATATGGCCAACTCCAACATCCCCCTTTTTTTCAAGGATATGTAAACCTTTCCGGCACAGCTGAATTGTCAGACTTATTAACCCTCTCTTTGTCTGAACTGGAGAAGGATATGATTACATTGAAAGATGCAAATTTTGATTTTGCATATGAGGATGGCAAGTGGACCATTGCTCAAATGTTACAACATTGTATTGATACTGAAATGATTTTCGCATATCGTGCACTGTGTATAGCACGAAACGATAAACGACAGATCAGGAGCTTTGACGAAAATGAATATGCACAGGAATCTCTCAATAATTATGAGACAGAAAGTTTGATGAATTCAATGTTGACAGTAAGGAGAACCTCGCTTTATTTATTCAACAGTTTTAACAAGGAATGGCTTGAAAGGTCTGCTCTGACAGATTTAAATCAAAGTATATCTGTCAGAGCACTGGGTCATATAATAATAGGCCATTGGCGTCATCACAAAAATGTACTTACCAATCGGTATGGTATTCAATTCAGTCAGTAATCAAGATCCTTTAACCAGGGTTATCTGACTGATTACATCTGAAACAACTTTACAGGTTTCTGATATGTAAATATCTCTGGAAAGGTTTTTAATCCATTGCTTTCTCCTTTCAAGTTTATCATTGTCCGTAGACAACCTTTTTTCATCAGAATCAAGCATTTGAATTGTCAAAGCCTGATGGCCTTTATTCGATTCTTCCAGATGCTTGAAGGTAGCCCTCATTTGTTTTTGTTCGTTTCTGTACGTATCCAGCTTCAATGAATAAACCTTTTGATTGGATTTTTCAATCATGGCTGAAACGCTTTTAACAGCAGAAAAAGATGAATCCTGGGATACACGAGCTGAACTTCTTCTTTTGATCGTTTCTAAATCATAGGTGGGCGTAATTCTTGTAAAAAAGGCTCTCTGGATTTCATCCCAGGGCATGGCATCCGGATTGTCTTTTTCACGATACTTGAGATTCTCATACTGATCAGGA
>JBDLUZ010000157.1:0-5145 GCA_039805045.1 Bacteroidota bacterium
TTAAACTCCCTGATGAGGAGAAAAAACCACTAAAATCGCTGAATTCCCCACAAAAATCAAGTGATAAAGTCCCCCTGAAATCATCCGGAGATAAACCCAAAAAGAACAACCCTGTAAAAACTCCAATCAGGAAAGAGAATTAAATCTTCATATTATGATGACAGCAGTTTTTATCATTGGCTATCTGGCTATTGCATTTGAGCATCAGATCAAACTCAATAAAGCATCAAGTGCATTAATTACAGGGGTATTGTGCTGGACCATTTACGTTTTCAGTAGCAGTTCACATGAACAGGCGCATCATGCCCTGCTCGAACACATGGGCGAGATTTCAGGTATTCTGTTTTTTCTTTTAGGTGCCATGACAATTGTGGAATTGATAGATGCTCATGAGTAGAAAAAAAACAAGTATCCTTACCATTATCACCATTATTGCATTTTTTTTATCTGCTGTTCTGGATAACCTGACAACCACTATTGTTCTGATATCACTTACAAATAAACTTATTCATGACAATAAGGATAAACTCATTTTCGCATCAATGACCGTAATAGCAGCAAATGCAGGAGGTGCCTGGTCTCCTATAGGGGATGTAACAACTACCATGTTGTGGATCGGTGGACAAATAACTACCTGGGAAACAATCAAGGATGTATTTTTACCCAGTGTGGTTTCTGTTATCATTCCATTGATAGCCCTCAGATTTGCAGTAAAAGGAGATATCAAGGAACCTGTTTATAATAATCAATCTTCTAAGTCTTCCACAAAGGAAAAAAATTTGGTATTCACCATAGGTCTGCTATCTCTTCTATTTGTGCCTGTATTCAAAACATTCACTGGATTACCACCTTTTATGGGTATGCTTTTTTCACTTGGGGTGATGTGGTTGCTTACTGAAATGATCCACAGCGGAAAAGATACAATCGATAAAGATGCTTTATCTGTAAATTTTGCCATCAGAAAGATTGATACGCCAAGTATCTTGTTTTTTTTAGGAATACTGATAAGTGTGGCAGCTTTGCAAACTTCAGGTATCCTTACGGGTGCCGCTAACAGTTTGAATCAGCTGATTGGCAACCAGAAAATAATTGTAATGGTTTTGGGGGTATTGTCTGCTGTCATAGATAATGTTCCACTTGTTGCTGCAACGCAAGGTATGTATTCCCTTACGGAATTCCCTCAAGATCATCCCTTCTGGCTATTCATAGCCTATTGTTCAGGCACTGGAGGCAGCATGCTCATCATTGGCTCTGCAGCAGGTGTGGCAGCAATGGGACTAACCAAAATTGAATTCTTCTGGTACTTGAAAAGGATTACACTTTGGGCATTTCTTGGTTATTTGAGTGGTGCACTGATATTTATTGCAATGAGCTGGAATCAGTGACCGATTGAAGCCAGATAACGCTCTGCATCAATGGCTGCCATGCAACCACTTCCTGCTGCAGTAACAGCTTGTCTGTAGTTTTTATCCTGCACATCACCACACGCAAATACCCCTGATATATTCGTTTTTGTAGTACCTGGAATAGTCTGAATATATCCAGCTTCATCCATATTGATAAAAGGCTTGAATATATCAGAATTGGGTTGATGTCCGATTGCAACAAAAAAACCGGATACAGGTATATCCTGCTTTTCTCCCGTCTTATTATTTGATATCCGAACGCCAGTAACATTTTTTTCACCCAGAATTTCATCAGTATCTGTATTCCAGTAAACTTTGATATTAGGTGTATTCAAAACCCTGTCTTGCATTATTTTGGATGCACGCATCTGATCACGGCGTATGAACATGTGAACAGTAGTACATAATTTACTGAGGTAGTGTGCCTCTTCAGCGGCTGTATCACCTGCACCTACAATAGCCACTTCTTTTCCTCTGAAAAAGAATCCGTCGCATACTGCACAGGCACTTACTCCATAACCATTGAGACGTTCTTCGCTTGGTAAACCAAGCCACTTGGCAGATGCGCCTGTAGCTATTATAACCGTATCAGCATGTATCTCTTTTTCTTCATCGATCCATACTTTATGCAAACTGTCTGAAAAATCAACTTTTGTAGCTAATCCAAACCTGATGTCAGCACCCATGCGCTTGGCCTGCTTTTCGAAATCAACCATCATTTCCGGACCTTGAATGCCTTCAGGATAACCGGGATAATTTTCAACTTCAGTCGTAATTGTAAGCTGTCCACCTGGTTGTATTCCCTGATACAAAACAGGTTTCAAATTAGCTCTGGAAGCATAAATTGCAGCTGTATAACCAGCAGGACCAGACCCGATAATCAAACATGAAACTTTTTCAACTGAAGACATCTCTAATATTTTTATAATCTGCGAAGATAGGTCATTTTGGAATAATTATTGTCCTAAACTGGCACCCATAACCCCCGAAATAACCCAATGCGTCATTACTAATGTTGGTTAATATTCGGGTAGGACTTGAAAAAGGATTTCCTATACTTTGGAAACTGAACTCATAGGTACGCCAAAAATCATAAGTTGCCTTATCAATCTGACATAACTTGATTGTAACTGTATCCCCTCTCCTGTAAAAAGATGAGCTGTCAGTAAACTCAGCATTTCTGTTGAATCCCCTGTCTACCGGAATTGTGTAAGATTTACCGTCAATAATCTGATCATCAAAAACGGAATTAAATCCCGGTAAAAAAGGCTCACGGATACCCACTTTTGTGAAATACCTGATATAATCACCCAAACCTGGTTTGTCTGTAGCCCTAAGTAAAACACGCGCAAAAGCAGAGTCCTTCGGTTCAATAGATGGTAATTTTTCCCACCAAATGGAATCGATTGTCCTTGTTATTGAAGGAATGGTTGTCTGTGCACTGTATGATTTCCCTTCATATGCAATAGAAAGCTGGTAACTTGTATTAAGCTTACCCAGCATCGGCATATTATTTTTATCGGTATAAAAAAATATTGTAGCGCCTTCATCGCTTTTCAAAGAATCGGGGGATAATTGAACTGAATTTGTTCCATCACTGATGCTCACAGTAGCATTTCTAACAAAAGAGGATTGTAATGTAGCAGGATTAATTTTATTAAAATAATCTAGGCTTTTGGTGAGTATGACCAATGGTGGATTTCCATTTTCAATAGAGGCTTCAACTACCAGTTTGTTGTCACTGGGGTCTAGTTTGAGGTTGATATCCTTCTCACAACCCAGGATTAACAAGATTAACCCGAATAACCAATACCTTTTTCTCATGTTGATTTAACAAAATTACACCCAAAGGGTTCATTTGAAACAGAAAACCCCGCTAGTGCGGGGTTTCTTGAAAGCATTTTATCGAATATTATATCAGAGATTAACCAAGATAAGCCTTCAGTGCATTGCTGTAACGTGCCTTTTGAAGACGCTTTATAGCTCTCTCTTTAATTTGACGGATACGCTCTTTAGTAAGGTCGTATTTTTGACCGATTTGCTCAATGGTAACACCATTTTCACCATCCAATCCAAAATAAGCATTTACAATTTCTGCTTCCCTCGGACTCAGTGATTTGAGTACACGACGTATTTCAGCACGAAGGGAATCCTTCATAACATCATCATCAGTATCATCACCACCCTCCAATAAATCACCCATGGCTACATCTTCTGCCTCGTGAACCGGGGCATCAAGAGAAGTATGGCGTGTGTTACTTTGGAAAATATTGTTGATTTCAGTTTCGCTCATCTCCAGAATCTCAGCAAGTTCTTCTGTTGATGGCTCACGTTCGTGCTCTTGCTCAAAAGCCATGTAGGCTTTGTTTGCTTTGTTGTAGGTTCCAATTTTGTTTTGTGGAAGGCGAACAAGACGACCCTGTTCGGCCAAAGCCTGTAAAATTGACTGTCTAATCCACCAAACTGCGTAAGAAATAAATTTAAAACCTTTGGTTTCATCAAAACGCTGAGCAGCTTTAATCAATCCAAGATTTCCCTCGTTGATGAGATCGCTGAGTGAAAGGCCCTGATGCTGATACTGCTTAGCCACTGATACCACGAACCTCAGGTTAGCCTGAACAAGTGTGTCGAGTGAAAGCTGATCGTTTAATTTGATTTGCTGAGCCAGAATTGTTTCTTTTTCTGGCGTAATCATTGGAATCTTAGAAATTTCCTGGAGATACTTTTCCACCGCCTGGGAATCCCTGTTGGTGATCTGTGTTGCTATTTTTAATTGCCTCATAGTAGTTGGGTATGTCTGTGAAGACGTTAAAATTAGGGAGAATTAAGGGGTACTGCAGTCAGTTTTCAGGGATAAGGAGGCGACTACAAAGGTAAAAATCATTTTCCATAAATCAAACATTGTTCAACACATTAAAGATAGATATTATCTATAACTGCATTGATTATCAAAAGTTCAGATTTATGCACATTTAGCCAGTTTGTTGATTTAATTTTGCAATATGTTAATAGATTTAAGATCTGATACCGTTACCAGACCTACAGATGAGATGCGGGAAGTTATGCATTCCACAAAAGTAGGTGATGATGTTTTTGGGGAAGATCCAGCCATCAACAACCTGGAAGCCTTAGGTGCATCCATGTTTGGGATGGAGAGCGGAGTATTTTGTCCTAGTGGCACCATGACAAACCAAATTGCCATCAAATGTCATACACAACCTGGAGATGAGGTGATTTGCGATGAGATGTCTCATGTTTACCAATATGAGGGCGGCGGTATTGCTTTTAATTCGGGGGCATCTGTAAAATTGTTACGTGGCGACCGTGGTAGGGTTACCGCACAATTGGTGGCTGAAGGTATTCAACCAGATGATGTACACAGACCGGTATCCAGTCTTGTAGTACTTGAAAATACAGCCAACAGGGGTGGCGGAAGTTGTTATGACCTGGCAACAATACAGGAGATAGGGCAAATGTGCAAACAACGCGGACTTTCTTTTCACCTCGATGGGGCTCGACTTTTTAATGCATTGGTGGCAACAGGACAGTCTGCTATGGATTACGGCGCAACATTTGACAGCATCTCAATATGTTTGAGTAAAGGGCTGGGTGCACCCGTAGGAAGTTTACTGCTGGGAAAACGGGATTTCATCAAAAAGGCAAGGCGATTCCGTAAAGTATTTGGAGGTGGCATGCGTCAGGCAGGAAGTCTGGCTGCAGCAGGAACCTTTGCGCTTCA
>JBDLUZ010000158.1:0-5201 GCA_039805045.1 Bacteroidota bacterium
AAGCGGTAAGCGTGTTATTCTATTTACCAGCACAGAACCCCAACAAGGCAAAACCACACTCATTCAGGCACTGTCATTGAGCCTCAGCCTCAGCAACAGGAAGGTTTTGATCATTGATACCAATTTTTGCAACAATGATCTGACGATGTATAACAATGCCAAACCAACGCTAGAGAATATTTCAGTAAAGGCAGGAAAGCTCGACAAAGAAGAAATACTGAAATATGTTAGTCCCAACAGGTTTGAAAACGTAGACATCATCGGTTGCCGTGGCGGTGATTACACCCCTTCTGAAATATTACCCAAGGACAATATTCTTGAATACCTACCGGATCTTTTGAAAGTGTATGATTTCATTCTGCTCGAAGGTGCTCCACTCAGCGGATTCACCGATACAAAGGAGTTGGCTAAATACGCAGACGGGATTATCGGTATTTTCTCAGCAAGCCTGATCATCAAACATTCTGACAATTTATTGGTGCAGTGCTCAATAAAATCTCCAGTGAAGAGCTCGAGATCAAAAAATAACCAATGAATGGACGTGATATTGTGATGATGAGTTTGCAGAACTGGGGGGAATCCTTGGGAAGCAATTCATATAATCTGGCCATCGAATTTTCCAGAATCAATCGCGTTCTATATATCAATAGGGCTCCGGATAGGATTAGCCAAATTAAATCAGTATTAAAAGGAGAGAAAAAGGATGGCAATGAGCATTGGATAACCAATCCTCAAGAAAACATTTTTGTTTTACATACGAAGACCGTTCTTGAATCAATCAACAAGCTTCCTTCATTTGTATTCGATTACATGAATAGGCTAAATGGGAAAAAATTAGCTGCAGAAATAAAGCATGCAATAGAAAAATTGGATTTCAAATCAAACATACTCTTTATTGATAATGATTTTTTCAGAGGGCAGTACCTGAAGGAATTTCTGAGACCTTCCTTATTTATCTATTATATCAGAGATAATTTAAGGATACATCCTTATTTCAAAAAACATGGTCAATCATGCGAGGAATCAATTGCCGCGAAAGCAGACCTCATTGTTGCCAACTCACCCTACCTTGCGGAATTGCTTCAACCATTCAATGAGCATACCCATGATATCGGACAAGGTTGTGATTTCTCTCTGTTCCATACTGACAGGATAGAAAAACCTGATGATTTCCCTGCAAATCAGAAACCAACCATAGGCTATGTAGGCAACATTGTTTCATACCGCCTTGATTTGAAAATGCTGGAATTGATATGCACCAAAAGGCAGGATTGGAATTGGGTTTTTGTAGGGCCTACAGATGATGCTTTTCAGAGATCATTACTCTCCAAACTACCTCATGTTCACTTTCTTGGAACGAAGAACGAAAATGAACTTTGGAAATACATACAACATATGGATGTATGCATCAATCCACAGCTCAAAAATGAATTGACAGAAGGAAATTATCCAAGAAAAATTGATGAATACCTCTATATGGGGAAACCTGTTGTTGCGGCAAAAACTGCCTTTATGAAATATTTTTCGGAATATGCTTTATTGTATACAGATCTTACTGGCTTTGAAACCCAAATTGAAATCGGATTGAAGAAAACGAGTGATGCAAGTGATATACAAAAAAGAAAAGCATTTGCAAGTAGCCATAGCTGGCCCAGCTGTGCGGAAAAAATATACGATGCCTTAAATGCACAATAGGATGGAGCAAAACCAAGATAATACATCAAAAACTCATCAAAATTTCATAATCATCATCGTTGCGCTGATGTTCACCATGATTTTCATCAAAGTAATGTTTTTTTAAATTGAAAAACTTTCTAAAATACGGTCTTGCAATAAATCCGAACAGCATCATGATGCTGTCTACTTTGCTTTGCATACCCTTCATTTATTTGATGAATCTGAAAGGATTAAACTACGGAATTCTCGTTTTGGGTATTATAGTAGGCTTATTCATTGTCTTTTTATCGCTATACAATTACATTTCCGGGATTTACATCGTGACTGGTTTAGGATTTGTCATTTTCACCTTGAGCAGACTGATTTATCAAGACTTGCCATTGGGAACTGTACTTGAAATGCTGATCCTAACTACTACTATCGGCATGCTGGTTGCGCAAAAGTTGAAAAATAACATATTAGGAATACACTTCAAGCATCCATTTATCATCATTTTCACCTTATATCTTGTTTATATCTTCTTGACCATAGCCAATCCCGCTATGAATTCAAAAGTAGGTTGGATAAACGAATTCAAAAGAGATTTGGCTTTGTTTTGCTTTTTCTTCCTTATTTATCTTGGATTAAACAATATAAAACAACAGTATCATTTCGGGAGATTTTTGATTGCATTATGCATCATTGCCGGACTCTATGGATGTTATCAACAGTTCTTTGGATTTGCTGAATTTGAAATGAACTATATAACCCGTTCAGAATCAAGACGAAAACTGCTATTCATGATTTCTGGAGTTAAGAGAAAATTCTCACTTTTCTCTGACCCATCCAGTTATGGTATAACAATGGCAGCTACAGCTAATATTCTTCTGACGATAATCGGGAATGTCAGATTCTCATGGAAAACAGTCGTTTACATCATTTTAATGATCATATGCCTGATGGGTTTAGCTTTTTCCGGCACAAGAACTGCATACCTTGCTTTTACAGCTGGAGCAGCTTTTTACCTACTCATAACAATCAACAAACGTACAACAAGAATTCTAGGCATGAGTCTTCTTTTGGCTTTGGGTTTTATCATGATTGTACCCATTTACAGCAATCCAACACTGAATCGTATCAAAAGTGCGTTTGACTTGGATAGTGAAGCATCGCTTAATGTACGGGATGTAAACAGAAAAGCCATTCAACCTTACTTGCATTCGCATCCTTTTGGTGGGGGCCCGGGGACCACAAGTGGAAGTGGCATGAAATACAACCCCAGTCACGTTCTCGCCGGATTTGAAACCGACAGCGGGTATTTGAAAACTGCAACTGAATTGGGTTGGATTGCCTTGATTTTATTGCTTTTACAATATTTTCTTATCATCAAAGAAGGGTTACAAATTTATTTCAGCACAACTAAAAAAGAAATCAAGATACTGATAGCAGGATGCTTGGCATGCATATTCACTTTTGTCATTGCCCAATATGCACAAGTCGCTGTCGGTCAACTTCCTGACTCTTTTCTGTTTTTTGGATCTGCTGCAATAATCATGAAAACATCATTCAATTTTCGCCAAAATAAAACAATATGAAAAAGATAATTTTAACCATCTTCATCGGCTTATCCCTGAATGCCGGAGCCCAGTCAATCATCAACGACATCAGTAATCCCGGATTCAGCTTGCAAGATCCCGTGGCAGATAAACTAGCTGAATTGGGAGCAGAGAACTACATGGTACTGGCTGCAGGAAAATCAATAGAAATGGCTGAACAGGATGTAAAAAAAGCAAAATCTGTATGGCTCAATCACATTAGCCCTAATTTCAACCTCAATGAATTCAGCTTGGCCAGAACACTGGGTGGTGGCAATCAGATCAACTCATTCTGGCCAAGGTACAATATAAATCTATCCTTGCCATTGGGAATGTTTGCAGGAAATGGCAGTCTCGTTAAAAAAAGTAAAATAGCTGTGGAACAGGCGAAACTGAACAAGGAAGCTGAAATTTTGAATATCAAAAGGAATATCCGGGTATACTACCAGGATTATATCAGCAGTAAATACCTGCTCGCATTGCAGGAGTCATTGCTGCAAGATGAAAAAATATTGCTTGACAGGGTCAACACCATGTTTGAAAACAACCAGGTAGACCTTGAGGTATTTACTGCCGCCACCAAAAAATACAACGATCTCCTAGCCAAGAAAATCAGCCTGCTGAAAGAAATCAATTATGCACTTTACAACCTTGAAGGTATACTTGGAATGCCTCTTGAAGTTGCCCTCTCAAAAGTAATTGTTGTAAAACCCCAATAAAAATTGAAACCCAGGCTCGCATACACATGCATATTGGCTTTGCAGTTGTTTTTTTGCAGTGCACAAACTTCAAACATAAGGATAGCCACTGCTCAAGACAAAAAAGCCATTCCCAATGCCCATGCAGGAGATATTATTGTGAGCGGACCAACCCGCACAAATGATAATAAAATAATCATTTCCGTAGGTGAGAAATATGAGGATAAAATTTTTCCCGGTACCAAAATCCTCATTAAAGGAGGGAAATATGATGCCATTTGGATTGAATGCAATGCTATTGGAACGCCAAAAAATCCTATTGTTATCACCAATTATGACGGTCAAGTAGAGACCAAGCACATCAAAATTGCCGGTATGAGTCATTTCAAGCTAACCGGAAAATATGACCCGAAGGGAAAAACAGGTGACTCCAGATACCAAGGCCACGCAGTTGGATATGCTTATTCACAGGGAAAATATGGGTTTTTCATCAACGGCCAATGGCAGAACAACAGCAAGTTTTTGCTGGAAGTAACCTCCAAAAAAATCAAGGGAACTGAATCCCGACAAATGAGTTCAAACTTTGAACTGGAATACATAGAATCGGGAAATGGTGGCTATTCTAATGTTATCAAGGCAAATAATGAAAAATACATCAGTGAAAATATAAAAATACACGATTGCTATATTCACGATACAAACGGTGAAGGAATATACATGGGAAACACATCCACCAAGGGAGATCAGGGTGTTTTCAGAAATGTTGAAATATATAACAATAGAATCCTGAGAACAGGACTTGATGCGTTACAGCTTGTACAAACAGCTGGAGAGTCTAAAATACACAACAATGTATTGGATGGAGGAATGAAATGGCGTTCATCATTTATGGATAGTCAAGATTTTGGTGCTTCCCTAAGCTTTGTGTCTGGGGGCGTTAAATTTTACAACAACATTGTTATCAATGGCGGAAATGCACTTTTTCAGATTTTCCTTGAAAAAGAAAACTGGTATAATCACCCGGGCAACTCAAAAGAAATAAGTATAGCCAATAACCTTTTCCTTTTTTCAAGATCCGGACTTGGTGCATATATTGGTCCATACAAAGCCAACTTTGAAGAATTGACCTTAGTTATATCAAACAATGATTTTGTTGCCTCCGGATTTCAATACAACAAATTGCATGAGGACAAGGATGAGGCCAAGTACATGATAATAGGCGGCTACGCAGGCAAGGGGACTTTAAATAATA
>JBDLUZ010000159.1:0-7476 GCA_039805045.1 Bacteroidota bacterium
TTTGAAGCCGTTGTCATCTTTGTGGAATGAGAAAACTGTTGAGTCCGTTGGCTGATCCCATTTTCAAAAGAATTTCGGAGAGGCCTGCCCGCCGAGGCGGGAGAAAGCAACCATGTCCACAGGAGTTTGCAGGTGAGATATTTGTGATTTAAATTTTGTGAAGATGGGAAATAGGGAGGTGTTGGATGAATTGAACATTTTTTTTAGTTGTAGTGCTGGTGAGTCGCACAAAACTCCCCTCCAGCCCCGGCTGGCAAGCCTGGACAGGAGGGGTGCCGAGACAAATGAACGAAGTGAGTTTGTTGAGGCGGGGTGGTGGAATCAGATTTTAAAATCCACCACCCCGTCACCTGCCTTCGGCAGGCAAGCTCATTCGCCTGCACCTTTGGTGCAGACTCACTCGTGCCACCCCTCCTGGCCAGGAGGGGAATTATTAAAGTTCTTGATTATACAACAAAGAAAGAAATTAGAATGCAAATGTTTTAGGTTGGCCAAATGCTTGTGGCTGCTATCTTTTATTATTTCTCAGCAAGTGTATAGCAGAGCGGTCAATAGTTCGGGTTTGCCAGATAAAATGAATCGGGATAATCCCATTTTGTCAACTACGGTCAGCTGGGGTTTTTTCGGTCACCGACATATCAATTACCACGCGGTATTTCTTTTGCCCCCGCAGATGATTCCTTTTTTCAAGAAACAAATTCGCTTCTTGGCAGATCATGCCACTGATCCGGATAAGCGGCGCTATGCAGTAAAAGAAGAGGCGCCCCGGCATTACATTGACATGGATCGTTACGGAAAGGCAGCAGATAGCCTTCCGGTAAACTGGGAAAAGGCGAAAGCTGTCTATGGTGAAGACAGCCTCAACGCCCATGGCATTGCACCCTGGTGGATCATGGTCATGAAGGGCAGGCTGGTCAGGGCATTTCAGGAAGGTGATAAAGATGCAATCCTCAAGATTTCTGCAGATATTGGTCACTATATTGGGGATGTGCATGTGCCACTGCATGCCAGCAGCAACCACAACGGACAAAAAACGGAGCAGCATGGTATCCATGGGTTTTGGGAAAGCAGGCTACCGGAACTCTTTGCCGAAAAAGAATACGACCTCTTCATCGGGAAAGCAATTTACCTGAAAGACCCAGCATCATTTATTTGGCAGCGTGTCCGCGAAAGTGCAGCCGCAGCCGATACTGTTTTACGCCTTGAAAAGTCATTGAGCCTTGCTTTCCCTCAGGGGTCAAGGTTTGCTTATGAAACCCGTAATGGCATTGTCGTGCGCCAGTATGCATCCGCTTATGCTACTGCTTACCACACTATTTTGGCTGGCATGGTAGAACGCCGCATGCGTCAGGCTATTTTTGCAGTAGCATCCTTTTGGTATACTGCATGGGTGGATGCTGGTCAGCCCAATTTAAGTATCTTTGCGGCGCTGCCTGCCATTCCACCTTTTAACCCATCATCCGATGATACACAATTTCAATGCGGGTCCGAGCATTCTCCCTAGACAGGTTTTTGAAGAAGCCAGCAGGGCGATACTGGATTTTAACGGAACAGGATTATCCATTTTAGAGATCGGACACCGTACGCCCTTGTTCGAAGCGGTGCTCGATGAAGCGGTTTCACTTGTCAAAGAGCTTATGCTGCTCAATGACAACAAAGAAGTGCTCTTCCTGCATGGTGGCGCTTCGACCCAGTTTTTTCAGGTACCCATGAATTTTCTCTCTCCGGATAAAAAGGCTGCATACCTTGATGGAGGCGTATGGGGTTCGAAGGCTGTTAAAGAAGCAAAATTGTTTGGACAAGTGGAAGTGGTAGCCTCTTCCAAAGACCGCAACTACAGCTATATTCCAAAGGAATATAGCATCCCAGAAGATGCTGCCTACTTTCATTATACCACCAACAATACCATAGAAGGCACGCAAATGCATGCCATCCCTGAAACCCGTGTACCGCTGATAGCAGACATGAGCAGTGATATCCTGAGCAGGGAGATGGATTTCAACCGATTCTCTTTCATCTATGCCGGTGCGCAGAAAAATATAGGAGCAGCAGGTGTCAATCTGGTTGTTGCGGATAAGTCGTTTTTGGAAACAGCCAATGCGAAACTGCCTTCCATGCTCGATTACCGCCAGCATGTGGCCAATGGTTCCATGCTCAATACGCCACCGGTATTTGCCATCTATGTTTGCCTCCTTACCCTCCGCTGGCTCAAAAGCATAGGTGGAGTAAAGGCAATAGAGGAAATCAACCTTCGTAAATCGGATCTTTTGTACGGAACAGTTTCATCACTTCCCATTTTCAACCTGCCGGTTGCAGAAGCTGATAGGAGTCACATGAATGCCGTTTTTACCATGCCAGATCCGGAGTTGGAAAAGATGTTCCTTGCTCAATGTAAATCAGAAGGCATGGTAGGTGTCAAAGGCCACCGCAGTGTAGGAGGCTTCAGGGTGTCCATGTACAATGCACTTCCGCTGGAGAGTGTGGAATCAATTACAGCATTGATGAAGGACTTCGCAAACAAACACGCATAACAAAATAGCAGATGGCAAAAATATTCCCTTTTCGTGCACTCAGACCTCAACCAGATCAAGCTTCAGCTGTAGCGGCACCTCCATATGATGTCCTTTCCAGTGATGAAGCCAGGCAGTCAGTGACAGGTTTACCCAATTCTTTCCTGCATGTGACGAAGTCTGAAGTAGACATGCCCACTGAACTCAGCATTTATGATGAATCAGTCTATGCCAAAGCCAGGTTAAACCTCACAGACTTGATTAGCCGCGGTGTATTGTTTCAGGATGAAAACCCGTCTTATTACATTTACGAGCTGGTCATGGATGGCAGGAGTCAGACCGGACTGGTATGCTGTTCATCCGTAGATGATTATGAAAACGACATCATCAAAAAGCATGAGTTTACTGAACCATTCACCAGTCTATGACTTCACTGCCGCTGATGGGATTAGTCACCGCATCTGGGTGGTAAATGAAGCTGATAAAGTTGAAGCCATCAATTCCATTTTCGAGCATGATGTACCCTACACTTATATAGCAGACGGACACCACCGTGCTGCCAGTGCAGCCAAGGTGAGAATAGCCCTGGGTGAAGCAGCAGGCCCGGAAGCAGATAGTTTTCTTACCACACTTTTTCCAGCCAATGAGTTGAAGATCATGCCCTATAACAGGGTGGTAAAAGATCTGAACGGACTTGAACCAAGTGAGTTGATCAGTGCGCTGCAGGATGATTTCATGGTATCCAGTTCAGATAATGCTGTTGATCCCCCTGCCTTGCATGAATTTGGTATGTACCTGGAAGGACAGTGGTATCACCTTACAGCACTTGAAGGCACTTACACGGATGACCCGATTGGTGTGCTTGATGTCAGCATTTTATCCAATTTAGTATTCGAGAAATTGTTGGGTATTGAAGACCAGCGTACCGACAAACGCATTGATTTTGTTGGTGGTATCCGCGGTTTGCAAGAGTTGGAGCGCCGGGTTGACAATGGTGAGATGAAGGTGGCATTCAGTTTTTATCCTGTTAGTATTGAGCAGTTGTTTGATATAGCAGACAGTGGCAACGTCATGCCCCCCAAGAGCACTTGGTTTGAGCCAAAACTCAGGGATGGATTGTTGACACACCTGATCTGATTATTAAGTTGTAAATTCATCCTTACATTTGTTCCAATATACTCCTATGCGTCACCTGATAGCCCTTTGTTTGCTCTTTAGTGTGCAGCAGCTTGCTGCCCAGCAGCCCTCTGTCAAACAGTTGCGCGAGACAGCACTTAATTTCCAGCGTCAGGAAGATTTTGGCAATGCACTCATGATTTTATCGCGTGCCCTGGAAATGGAGCCATTGAATCTTTCCCTGCTGAAGGATATTGCCAATACCCTTTACCTTGCAGGCGACTACAAGCAGGCTGCTACCCGGATTTTGCCACTTACAGATAGGACTGACGCAGACGAACAGGTGTTTCAAATTGCTGGAGATATCTATACCATTCAGGAAGACTGGAAGCAGGCTGACAAGGTTTATAAAAAGGGGTTGAAGAAATTTCCATTGAGTGGTCCGCTTTACAGTAAGTATGGGGAGATGTTTTGGCTGCAAGAGAAACCTGCTGATGCCATTGCGCAGTGGGAAAACGGATTGAAGGCCGATCCGGTTTATCCCCTGAATTATTACCATGCTGCCAAGTTTTATTTCACAACGGCAGATAAGGCCAGGAGTATCATCTACGGTGAGATATTTGTAAATCAGGAAAGCTTTACGGCCAGAACTGCAGAGATCAAAGTGTTGTTACTCGAATCGTACAAGCGGGTGTACATGAGTGGTGACAGCAAGAAATATTATGTAAAGGAAGCAACACCCTTTGAAACCAAGGTGCTGGCTATCCTCAACAAACAGACAGATTGGGCTTTACGAGGTATCACGGCAGAAAACCTGCTGGCCATCAGAACCCGTTTCATCACCGACTGGTTTGAGGATGAAGCATCTGCACGTTTCCCGTTTCAGTTGTTTGAGCTACATCGCAACCTCCTTCGGGAAGGGTTGTTTGAAGCATATAACCAATGGATTTTCGGCATAGCTGCCGATCCCAATGGGTATCAGTTCTGGGCCAAGACCCACGAAGAGGAGCAGGCCCGCTATTCGCTCTACCAGCGTAACAAGCTATTCAAGATGCCTCCCGGGCAGTATTATTTTTGAGGCTTCATCCACTATGCATAAATCCCCTCAATCACATCAGCATACTTGCTCATGATCACCTTCCGTTTGAGTTTCAAAGTAGGGGTGAGCTCGCCGCCATTGATGGTCCATTCAGCATTGAGCAGCTCAAATTTCTTCACCTGTTCAACTGGGTTGAATTGGAGATTGAACCTTTCTACAATGGTTTTATAGTGCTCGAGTACCTTTGGGTTGTTGAGTATTTTGTCTGCTGAAGAAGTATCTACATCATTCTTTTCGCACCAGCTTCTGAGGCTTTCCATTGAAGGAACAATGAGGGCTGCTGTGAATTTGCGTTCTGCTCCCACCACCATCATCTGCTCGATATAGGGTGATTCCTTCATCTTGTTCTCAATCGGTTGGGGTGCCACATATTTGCCACCGCTTGTCTTAAAGATTTCTTTCTTCCTGTCTGTTATTTTCAGGAAATCTCCTTCAGTCCAGATGCCAATATCCCCGGTATGGAACCAGCCTTCGCTGTCGATGCATTCTGCTGTGAGGTCTGGACGCTTGTAGTATCCTAACATCACATTGGAACCCTTGCAGCAGATTTCCCCGTCTTCAGCGAGCTTGACAGTAACATTGCGGATGACCTTTCCTACAGTACCAAAACGCCTGCCACCGGCATCAAAGCGGTTCACACTGATCACGGGAGAGGTCTCGGTGAGTCCATATCCTTCCATCACCACTATTTTGGCAGCAGTGAAAACACGAAGCAGACGCACCTGACAGGCTGCAGCGCCTGTTACAATCGCCCTAACATTGCCTCCAAGGCCTTCCCGCCATTTGGAGAAAATGAGTTTATTGGCGATGGCCAGTTGGATGTTGTAGAATACACCAAGGTTTTTGTCCACCTCATACTTGTTGCCCACGGATACCGCCCAGAAGAACAGTGTTTTCTTCAACCCTGTTAGTTCCCTTCCTTTGCCAATGATTCTTTCGTAAACCTTCTCAAGGAGTCGCGGTACCGTAGAAAAAAGGCTGGGCTTCACTTCGCGGAGGTTATCTCCAATGGTATCAAGGCTTTCTGCATAGTATATGGAAACACCTCGGTACATATAAATATAGCTGACCACCCTTTCAAAGATGTGGTTGAGCGGGAGGAAGCTTAACGACTTGTCTTTGGGTCCGCAAACAGGCTCAAGTATTTCCTCCACATTCATGATGTTGTCGAGGATATTGTGGTGACTGAGCATCACCCCTTTAGGGAATCCGGTAGTGCCTGAAGTGTAGAGAATTGTTGCCAGTTCTTCAGCTTTGACTTTGTCTTTTGTTTCCTGTAAATGTTGTATTTCTTCTTCAGTGCCGGTATGCAGGAGGTCTTTCCAATGCAGGGCCTGCTGGATTTCGTTGAAGGTGTAGACGGCCTGGACAGTTGGCGTAGCGTGGCGGATGGATTGCACCTTTTCGTAGAGGTCCTTGTCACTCACAAACACCAGTTTAACAGATGCATCATTCAGGATGAACTCCAGTTCATTGACATTGATGGTTGGGTAGATGGGCGTGAGGACTGCACCCGTTTGCTGAACGGCCATGTCCAGGATCAGCCACTCTGGACGGTTGTTACTCAGTACGGCAATTTTATCCCGACCTTCAATGGTTCCATCCTGAAAACCAATTCCGGCTTTCAGGAGTCCCATACTCAGGCTGTCGACCAAACGCTTGACATCTTTGGTTCTGTATTTTTTCCACACGCCATCTTCTTTGGCTGCGAGCATGTCTTCCTGCGGAAATTGGGCCATTTGCCAGTCGATGCAGTCGAATAGTCTTTTCGGGGTCATGGGCTATGTTTGAATCGTTGATTAGGGAAAAGGGATGAGTTTAAAGTGACAAGTTGAAAGTGACAAGTGACGAGTGATGAAAGGGATGAGGGGAAAGGGATTAGTGACGAGCTTGCCAACCGAAGGTTAGTGAAAAGGGACCTGTGACAACCCACAACCCACAACCGACAACCTACAACCCACAACTCATAACCGACAACCCATAACCGACAACCCATAACCGACAACTCATAACTCACAACCCACAACCCACAACTCTAATTTGAAGATAGTGAGAAAATGTAAATATTACCTCACCATCCCTGCTGGAATTTCCTTTTGCAGGAGATGTTTATAAATGAAACTGTTGTTTTCGTTCGTGGAATGGGCTTGCTGGTTGCCTCCCCAGCCGTGTCTGCCACCGGGATAAAGCATGAACTCGAAATGTTTTTTGGAGTCCTGGAGTTTTTTAACCAACTGCAGGCTGTTTTGCATATGGACATTATCATCCATTGTGCCATGGTATATCCTGAGTAGGCCCTTATAATTATTGGCATAGGTCATCACATTACCTGCTGCATAGCCATCAGGGTTTTCAGCCGGCGTATCCATGAAGCGTTCGGTATAATGGGTATCGTACAGTTTCCAGTCTGTAACACTGCCACCGGCGAGGCCATGCGTGAAATAACCTGCACCAGCTGTGAGTGCCATGCAAGTCATGTAACCGCCATAGCTGAATCCCGCTATACCAACTCGGGTAGAGTCTGCACCATGTTCACGCAACCATTTGACGATGGTAATCCAGTCTTTCAGTTCCCATTGTCCGAGATTACGGTGCATATAGTTGATTCCATTTTTACCGAAGTGGCCGCTCGCCCTGTGATCCATTGCCACTTGTATCAATCCTTCTTTCGCCCACCATTGTGTTTGTCCGCTGAACTGCCATCCATCCCGCACAGTACCCGCATTCGGACCGCCATAGATATTAATCATT
>JBDLUZ010000160.1:0-4776 GCA_039805045.1 Bacteroidota bacterium
CGCTCCCAAAGTTTATTCCAATAATGGCTTGCGCAATGAGCCTGTGCTGACTGTTAAAAAGGGACTTAACCGTTTTGTATGGAATATGAGGAGGCAGAGCATGCCTACCATTGATGAAGTGTATATTGAGGGAAGTTATGCGGGTGGTCGTATGGTGCCTGGAACCTATACCGTGGAGTTGAATGTGGATGGCTCAATCCATTCTGTTCCGCTGGTAATCAAAGCAGATCCGCGGATTGATGCAGATGCCGCGGCCTACGCTGCGCAGGATGACCTCCTGAAAAAACTGGAGGCCGATGTTACGGATATTCATGTGGCCGTGACCCGTATGCGCAAGCTTGCGTCTCAGGTCAGAACCCTTAACGGTATTCTTGAATCAGATGACGCCAAGGCGGAACTGGTTAAATCCGGTAAATCTTTGCTGGAAAAAATAAAAGTCTGGGAAGAGAAGCTGATTCAGCCTAAAAGTCAGTCTTACGACGATGTGATCAATTTTGTCAACAAGCTGAGTGCCAACATCATCTTTGTGCATGGTGAAGTGAACGGCACTGTTCCTTATGTTACAGCCGGACAAAAAGCAAGATATACTGAGTTGCATCAGCAGTGGTTGGTATTGAAAACTGATATGGATAACCTCTTGTCCACTGATATTGCTGCTTTCAATGCCTTGTGTCGCAAATTTGAGGTAAGCAATATTTTACTGCCAGAATAACCTTTATCATTGGTTTGCAATATGGCGGCCCCGGTTCCGGGGCCGCCATATTTTTTGGTAGATCCGCTAAAAATCAGTAAATTATTGTTCTATTTATTGCCACATGAAAAGATTATGTCTATCCCTTATTCTGACAACTATTGTATTTACACAACAGGCTCATAAGTCTGCTCCTCCTAAAATGCCGAATATTGTCCTGATTTTCATGGATGACATGGGATTTGGGGATATCGGTGTAAACGGAGCCCTGGATTACCGTACGCCTAATCTTGATAAACTGGCTGCGGAAGGCATGCGGTTTACAAACTTCCTATCTGCCCAGGCCGTTTGCAGCGCCTCACGGGCTGCACTACTCACTGGTTGTTACCCTAACCGGGTGGGTATCAGCGGCGCCTTATTCCCTGGGGCAAGAGTGGGTTTGGCTCCTGATGAAACCACGATTGCAGACATGCTGAAACAAAAGGCCTATGCAACAGGTATCTTCGGGAAATGGCATTTGGGTGATGCACAACAATTCCTTCCACTTCAACAGGGATTTGATGAGTACCTGGGTATCCCTTATTCCAATGATATGTGGCCTGTAAATTATGATGGCAACCCGGCTCAAACCGGCAGCAACAAAACCCAGTTCCCACCACTCCCATTGATACAACAAAATTCACCTGTTGATACCATCAATACCCTGGACGACCAAGGGATGCTGACAGGCAGGATAACAGATGCGGCAATAAGCTTCATCAAACGAAACAAGAAAAAACCATTCTTTGCCTATATCCCTCACCCTATGCCGCATGTGCCTATCTATGCGTCCCCGGCATTCAGGGGCAAAAGTAAACAGGGACTATACGGAGATGTTATCCAGGAAGTAGATTACCATGTTGGTCGCATCATGCAGACCCTGCAGGAAGAGGGACTTGATAAGAACACGCTGGTGATATTCACAAGTGATAATGGTCCCTGGTTTAATTTTGGCAATCATGCCGGATCAACAGGCGGATTCCGCGAAGGCAAGGGTACTTCATTTGAGGGCGGACAACGTGTGCCCTGTATCATGCGGTGGAAAGGTACGGTGCCTGCCGGTGTTGTAGCCAACCAGCTGGCATCAACCATAGATATATTGCCAACCCTGGCCGCATTCTCCGGAGCTTCACTGCCAGAGAAAAAAATTGATGGGGTAGACCTGAGTGAAGTACTCCGTGGGAACATGGATGCCAGTCCGCGTAACGAATTTCTTTACTATTACCGCAGGAATGCCCTGGAGGCTGTGCGCAAGGGTAACTGGAAGCTTGTTTTTCAACATCCTTCCCGGTCTTATCTTGGTAAAAAACCCGGCTTTGACGGATTCCCCGGTTCTGCTCCTGAAAACACCCTTATGTACGAATCCCTCTATGACCTGCGCAGGGATCCTGCAGAACAGTATGATGTAAAGGCTTACTATCCTGAAATCATGCGGGAGTTGCGGTTGCTTGCCGAGGAGGCCCGCAAAGATCTGGGAGACGACCTCCAAAATAGAACAGGCGCCAATGTAAGACCCACAGGTTCACGCTAAGGAAATCACAGCTTTGCTGGCTCAAACATCCAATCCGGCCAGCGAAAGACTCATTTTCTTCAGTTCACTCACCTCGCTGTTTTCAACAATGTTGTCTGGCATGAGGATGAGGGAATTGTTGTTGGTCTTCCACCAATGTTTGTGAATGAGCGACTGGTAGGGGATAGTACCAATCAGGTAGCTGCGTTCATTGCCAGAGTGCCACTCTTCAATGGAAGTAAATTCTTCTTTGGGAACATTGGAAAGGCTTTCAAAACTGATGAATACCCGCAGATTATAGCTGTCAGACAATTCAGCAGGTTGTTGCTGATTGCGCTTTTTGTACTCATAACGGTATCCATAACGCAAAGCCGCAATATCACTCAGTACGGCAGATGCTGTTGGGAAGCTGCCTGCACCCTTGCCATAAAAAAATTGTTTATCAGCAAAGCCTGTTTCAATCACAACGCCATTGTATTCGTTTTTGACGAAATAGAGCTGATCGGCCTGGTCAACAAACTGGGGCAACAAAAAGGAAGCTACCTTGCCGCTCTGGAGTTTTTTGGCCTGTGCTACCAGTTTAATGGACTGGTTCCGTGATTGGGCAACTTCAGCATCAATCGGAGTGATCTGTGTGATGCCGTTGAACAGCATATCCTGGATGGTGGTATCGATGCCATAGCTGTGCGTGAGTAGTAAAACCCATTTATTCGCTGCATCAAATCCTTCGATATCGAGTGTAGGATCTGATTCTGCAAAACCAAGCTGCTGGGCGAGTAGCAGAGCTTCCTTGAAGTTCAACTCTTCCTCAAACATTTTGGTGAGGATGAAATTGGTGGAGCCATTGACAATCGCTTTGATGGAATGCAAAAGGTCGTTATCGTAGTATTCTTCAAGGTTTCTGATTACCGGAATCGATGCACAGGCCGAAGCTTCATAGAGCAGTGATTTTCCTGTTTTCTGCTGTAAGGCAATCAGCTCAGGCAGGTGTTCTGACAGCATTTTTTTACTGGCACTGACCACGTCTTTACCATTGTTCAACGCGGTTGTCACTATTTCATAGCCAACTAAACTATCATTGATCACTTCCACTATCACATTGATCTCCGGATCATAAAGCAGGTCGTCTGGATTGGAAGTGAAGAGCTCTGCCGGTGCATTTCTTTTTTTATGTGTATTCTTGATGCATACTTTTTTGATGGAGGCCTTCAAAGAGGGTGTCTGCTTGAGCACTTTAAACAAACCTTCCCCAACTACGCCGAATCCGAACATCCCGATTACCAGTGTCTTTTCTGATCCCATTTGTATGTGTTTTTGTTGTTTATTTTGATAAAAAAGGTATTAGCAGGGCATTTAATTTTTCATCCTCCAGCAGGAATCCATCATGTCCATAAAAGGAATCAATGACGGCCAGTTGTGCCCCGGGAATGTGTTTGGCGAGAAACTCCTGCTCGCAAACAGGATAAAGCAGGTCTGATGAAATTCCAATAACCAGGCACTTTGAAACTATCCGTTCAAGCATTTCTTCAGCTTCAAAAACGCCCCTTCCAAGGTGGTGGCTATCCATACTCTTGGTTAACATATAATAACTTAATGCATTGAACCTTTTGGCCAGCTTTTCACCCTGGTATTTCTGATAAGACTCACTCCTCGTATTTTCCAGTGCCTTGTCTGCGTCATGCTGGGTTTTGCCATAAATTTCATAGTGTCTGTAGCTGATCAAGGCTACAGACCGGGCTACTTTCATACCAGCCATTCCGGCATCGGGATTGCCATCCTGCCAGCTTGGATCTGCTTCAATGGCCATACGCTGTGAGGCATTAAAGGCCTTACCCCAGGGGGAGTGGAAAGCATTGGTTGCTATGGGCACGATGTACCTGAAAAGGTCAGGTTGCCGGGTTGCCCAGGCGATGAGTTGTTGTCCGCCCATAGATCCGCCAATCCCCAGATAAATACTGCTGATACCCAAGTGATCCCTGAGCTGGTCAAAGGCCACAGCCATATCCAGCGGGGTAAAAAACGGAAAGTTCCTGAAATAGGGAATGCCTGTATCCGGGTTTACCGATAAGGGGTTGACACTCCCATAACAGCTTCCGGGCATATTCACACAGATGATGAAATGTTCATCTGCATTAAAAAATTTGCCTTCTCCCACCATACCCGGCCACCAGTCTGCCGGATCACTGTTGGCAGTCATGGCATGGAATATCCAGACTGCATTGTCCTTTGCCGGATTCAAAGCGCCGATTGTGGTATAGGCCAAATTGAAATCACGGATTATTTTTCCTGATTCCAGCTTTAAAGAGCCCCTGAATGTATAATTGTGCAGTGTTTTGTTCATGTTTTGATCATTTGCTTTCCGGAAAGGGCACAAAAAAACCCATCTGAAGTCAGATGGGTTTTCACTATGATGATTGAATCATGTCCAGGGAAAATGATCTGACTTATCTGTCTCCGCAATTGCGGAGCTGGAGTTGACACCTTTTTACTTGGAGTAACAGGTTGTCAAGGCTTCATCGGGCCAATCCCTCTGCCT
>JBDLUZ010000161.1:0-4764 GCA_039805045.1 Bacteroidota bacterium
GCAGTATTTGTATGAACAAGGTTGTTCCTGAATTCAGATGTACCGGCAACATAAGCATCTGCTGTAGCCTTAGACTCCATAGAAAAACCAGCTTTAGCCCAACCAATCATGATTGAATTGCGCAATACAAATTGTGTTGCCCTTCTCCAACGGTTGCCAAAGTTGTGGTTGGCTGCAGTTCCTGTAGCGTTATTTGGACCAACAAAAGTAAAGTTGCTTAACTGAGGTCTTGTAACTGGTGTTGCTGCAGATCCGGATCCGTCATTGTCGCACTCAATACCATTTCCTGCATCACCACCGTCAACAAAATCAGGCTTGCGACATGCGATACCATACTGTATTTTTCCTTGATATCCGAAATCAAAATCGAAATCATCATCAGCAGTAGCAAAAGCAATCAGGTTTTTACAGTTTACTGTACCACCGAAAAACTCATAAGCATCATCATTACCAAATGAAACCTGAACATTTTCGATGATAGTACCTGAACCAACACCACCAAGTGTTAAACCATTGATCTCAGATCCTGGTTCAGCTGCAATACCAGCAAACTCTATGCGTACAAAACGGAGAATTCCACTTTCATCATTGGGTTCAGTTCCGCCATATTTACGACCAACACCACCTTCAATAATCGGTGCTGGATCGAGTGGACGATTGGTAGGTGCCTTACCCAACATGATTATGCCTCCCCAATCACCAGGTGTACGCTGACCAATTGCCTTACCAGAAGTGAAAACAATGGGATCAGTTGCTCTGCCATCTGCAATCAACTTAGCACCACGCTCGATAATCAGTGCACCTTTTTCTGTAATATCACTCACAATAACGCTTCCTGGGGCAATGGTAAGGATATTTCCATCAGTTACATATACATAACCTTTGAGTGTATACTTACCTTTTGGCAGGTAATAACTTTTGTTAAGAATACCCTGAATAATTCCGCCATTGGTAGCTGGATCCTGAGGATCTGAAGCGTTAGAACCACCTGATGTAGTGTTGTTGATGGTTTCTTCGAAATTTACTTTAATACAGGAGCTTACTGTGATTGCCGCGATGGCGATAACTCCTAAAAGCATTTTTTTCATAAACTGTTTTTTATCTTTTTTCTTGTAGTGATGCCTATTTTTTACGTGCAATATTGAAATCATAAGTAAATCCAACAGTAATTGTAGATCCCTGTTTGTAGGAACTGAACATTCTGTCTATACCTTCTGTAAAACTTGTTTTTGAATCCAAGTTTTCATAGAAATAAAATGCATTGTTGAGGATATCCGCAAAATTAATTTTAACCTCCCCTTTTCCCTCAAGCACTTTGTGAGCAAGCTGAAGATCTAACTGATTTCTTGGACGCTCATATACGTTTGGAAATTCATCATTACCAACCAGTGTAAGTCTTTCACCAACCCTGTTATATAAAACTGAAGCATTGATGATATTGCTGTTGAATTGCAATCCTGCGTTAACTAGATATGGTGACTGCCCCTGAAGAGGACGATCTGCTTTAACCTCTTTGTTGGCAGCACTGAGATCGTTGAAAACAACTTCTGAATTAAGGTATGTATAGTTACCGAAGAAACTAAAATTCTTTAACGAAGGTGCAATGAACTCAAGTGATTTGCGGATCTCAAATTCCAATCCAACTGTTCTTGCGCTTACCGCGTTCTGGTAAAAATACCTTCTTGCATCAGCATTACTGGATGGGTCGAGCCTGAATTCAATAGGGTCAGTAAAATCTTTCACAAATGCTGCTAAGCTAATAGATTCACCAGCTTTGGGGTAAATTTCGTATCGGACATCGTAGTTCAAAACTGAACTTCTTCTCAATGCCGTATCTCCCTTCACACCATAATTCATTTCATAATCAAAGAATGCAAACTCAGCAATTTCCCTAAACTCAGGCCTTGCAACTGTTCTGCTTGCAGCCAAGCGCAGGTTTTGTTTGTCGCCAAGATTGATGATTACGTTTCCTGAAGGAAGGTAATCCCACTTTTCTGTCAGTTTTGCAGCACGTTCGCCTGTTTGGGTTTTTGAAGTGAGCAACTGTTGAAAATTCTCAGCCCTCAATCCCCAGATAAAACGGAAAGCTCCAAATTTGTTATCAAACATACCATAGGCCGCATTCAGCACTGAAACCCCAAAGTACCTGTCCTGATTATTTGTAAATTCTTCCAGTACATACCCATTCTGCCCCATATTGTCATAATAGAATGCTGACTCAACAGGCTTCTGTGAATTTTTAGCAACAAAAGAATTGAAGTTTGTAATGTTATACCTGAAGATGCGGCTGCTGAAATCACGTATACGCACCAAATTGTTTCCTCCAAGCTTGAATGTCTGCTTGTCTTTTAAGCCCCAGTTCATGGGTATGATAAACTGACCACCACCACCAAAGCTGTAATCTTTCAGGTCACTGTAAAACCTGCGGGTATCATCCGGATCAATCTCAAATGGAAGTGAAGTATTGATAGTTCTGGCATAAAGCGCACTGCGCAAATCAGGCTGTGTCTTCCAGTTGTAACCTGCGTTTCCGTTCCATTTGAACTTTATACCTGATTTGGAAAGCTGATGCTCGCCTTCAAGCTGTGAACTGAAAAGTGAACGCTGATTGAGATAAGAAGAATAGAACTGAATATCATTCAACCTGTTTGTGTTGTATCCTGTTCTTTTGTAGTAATTGTCTTCGTAAAGCTGGTTAAATAGATTCTTTAATGAAATCTTGTTTTTACCCTTCACCCAAGTGATGTTCATTACACCACCCAGATTGGTTTGATAACGGTTTTGGACATCGGTGTACTCGAATACATTCTTTCCATCGGCTTCATAAAAGGCCTTATTGGCATTATAAACCAGCATTGAATTCCTGTAATTGATCGCCAGCAAAGTACCTAGACTTCCGCCATTCTTAAGTTTGTGATTTTGGGCATAGGTGAGACTGAAGTTTTTGATGGGAGCTGCTATTGTCTGTACTTCACCATAAACATCACCCCTAAACTCCTGGGTAAGACTAACCTGCTTGTCTACACCAGCAGCATTTTTCCCAAGTGCACGGTAGAGCTGCGCAGTTGCAGGAAAACTATCAGGAATAGACCTGGTTCCATCATCAAATCCCAACCAATCGTATTGATTTCTATTGTTGCTTACAAATGGCTTGAAGGTAGACTGGTTGTTGTAGCCAAGTCCAAAACCAACAGTCAGTACATCTTTTGTAGGAATATCTCTTGTATTAACTTGAACCAAGCCACCTGTGAACTCTCCTGTAAATTCAGGAGTAGCCGTTTTGTTTATAATAATATTGTCAATCAATGCAGCTGGGAACATGTCAAAAGAAAATGCTTTTTTATCTGGCTCACTGCTCGGAAGCAAGGCACTGTTCAGCATGGCAGCATTGTAACGGTCAGACAAACCACGAACAATAACAAACTTGTTATCTTGAATGGATGCGCCACTCACACGTTTCAAAACCTCACCTGTATTTTTATCCGGTGTTCTTCTGATAAAATCTGCTGCAAGTCCACTTGCCATGCCTGCACTGGTGCGCTGAAAAGTCAACAGCGCAACAGTACTCTCCTGTCTTCTTGTTGACCTGATAATGATATTCTCACCTGATGTAACACGGGGCTCAAGCACTATTGTAAAGAGATCTTCTCCAGATCCGCCAACCTCAACTTCATCAATTGACTTGGTTATGTATCCTGCGCTGGAAACTACTATTGTGTATTTTTTTGATTTTTCAAGCTGCAATGAGAAAACACCTTCAATATTAGCAATTACAGACTTCTGGGTTCCTGAAACGGTGACTGAAGCACCAGGAATTGGCTCATTGCTGCGGTTGATTACCTTACCAGAAAGCACAACCATATTCTGCCCAAATGCACCTGCAATCAAGCCTGTAAAGAGGGAAAACAGCAACAGAAATTTTAGAAAAATTGAATTACGCATAGTTCAGTTTGATGATGCAAAATTCATTTAGCTGCGTAACCAGTATGTTACCTCAATGTTAACCAATTGTATCTATCATGTTAAGCCAATGTTAAGCACTGAAGTAGTTGTGGATAATTAAAAAAACACCATCTTTGTACCCAATATTACGCGCATGAAAGGCATCATTTTAGCCGGAGGTTCAGGAACCAGGCTCTATCCTATAACTTACGCCATCAGCAAGCAAATCATGCCGGTTTACGACAAACCAATGATTTACTATCCACTTTCCACCTTAATGCTATCCGGCATCAGAGATATCCTGATAATCTCTACACCACAGGATTTGCCACAGTTTCAGAAACTCTTTGGCTCTGGAAGCCACCTGGGCGTTAATTTTACGTATGCTGAACAGGTCGTTCCAAATGGACTGGCTCAAGCATTTGTTATTGGCGAATCGTTTATTGGCAGTGATTCCTGTGCATTGGTCTTGGGTGACAACATTTTTTATGGGATGGGGCTTGGCAAAACACTCGAAAAAAACACCAATCCAGATGGTGGCATAGTTTATGCCTATCAGGTTAGTGACCCTGAAAGATATGGCGTTGTTGAGTTTGACGCTAACATGAAAGCCATTTCAATTGAAGAAAAACCAGTTGTACCGAAAAGTAGGTTTGCTGTACCCGGACTTTATTTCTACAACAATGAGGTTGTAGAAATTGCGAAAAATATAAAACCCTCCCCCAGAGGTGAATATGAAATTACCGATATCAATCTCGAATACCTGCGCATGGGTAAACTGAATGTTTCTGTGCTGGACAGGGGAACGGCCTGGCTTGATAC
>JBDLUZ010000162.1:0-8923 GCA_039805045.1 Bacteroidota bacterium
CGCCTCGGCGGGCAGGCCTCTCCGAAATTCTTTTGAAAATGGGATCAGCCAACGGACTCAACAGTTTTCTCATTCCACAAAGATGACAACGGCTTCAAACCCGACAAGGTGAAAAACACCGGTTTTAGAGGAGATTTTAACGGGGGGAAATTAGTAAATAGTGATAAGTGACGGGTGACAAGTGTCGCGTTTATCTTCCTAAGGTTTTGGTATGAGGTACAATGGCCCAATCATACCCCACTTCCTTCCACTTCTGTAACCCCACCGGAAACGATAAACTTCATGGCATCAGCCGAACTCACATCCTCAACCTGCCTGATTCTGTCTCGCTTCACCAAATAAGTTACACCTGAAAAAGCATAGGAATGTGGCACATAAACCGCCACATGGTCTTTCAATCCAAAATTGACCATAGACTGCTGTGTGATGAATCCGATTCTCGCAGACTCAATGGAAACAAGTACCGGCTGATTGAATTTCCTTTTGTTACCGGCAAAAGCCTCCAGAAAATCCTTAACAGTGGAATAAATGATCTTAATTCCGGGTGTACGCTCCAGAATGTTGTCAAACCATTGCAAAAGTTTACCCACAATGAAAGTAGAAGATATATATCCAACCATCAATACCAGCATCACTGCAACCAAAAAACCCAATCCGGGTATCTTCTTGGGATAACCCTTGGCATCCAACACCACAAAATCAGGAAAGATGACATGCAACAGGTTTGGGAGGATATCATCGATGAAATTAAACAGGGAAACAACCGTCCAAGCCGTGATGACAATCGGAGCCAACACAACCAATCCCTGGAAAAAGAAATACAAGATTCTGGCCGGCCTGAATGCTTTCATAACTGTATTTGATACAAAGATACACCCCTTTCAAAAATCACCACCCGTGAAAAGAACGGGTTTTTGCCGGAAAAACAGCGCCAAAACAGCTTGTAATCAAAAAATGCCGTTCAACATTTTCACAAAATTTTTTCAACAGAAACTTTTTACCCGTTTAAAGTTTCCGTAGTTTTGCGGCGCCAAATACAACTTATGGACATAAGAGAACGGATAATCAACCAGGCCAAAAGTCTTTTTATGAGGCTGGGTATAAGATCTGTTTCGATGGACGATATATGCAGTCAACTTGGCATCTCCAAAAAAACCATTTACCAGCATTTCAAAGACAAGGATGAACTGGTAGATATAGTGCTCCAGGAAGAGATAGCGGTCATGCAAAAAGAAGCTATCGGCTGCTGCCTGCCATCAAAAGATGCAGTAGACGAAATCTTCAACACCATGCAGCTGATCACCAAACAAATGGGTAACATGAATCCCGTAGTGCTGGTGGACCTCCACAAATACCATTTCACATCTTTCCAGCAGTTCATGCAACACAAGAACACCTTTCTCCTGGATATCATTTCCAAAAACCTGAAAAGGGGTATTGCAGAAGGATATTACAGGCAAGACCTGCAGGTGGAGATACTGGCAAGGTACCGGCTGGAATCTATGATGCTGGCATTCAATATGGATATCTTTCCCACTTCCAGATATAACCTGGCTGAAGTAAGTATCGCAATCATTGAAAACTTTCTATACGGACTGGCAACTGAAAAAGGGTTTAAACTGATTGAAGCATATAAACAAAACAGCATCTCAAATCATGCAAAATAAAACACGCAATATGACACGTTGGGGCATTATCATCATCGCAGCAATGGCTTTGCAGCCTTTCGCCGGCGAGGCACAAAAAAAATACAGTCTCTCGGCTGAACAGGCCGTGGAACTGGCTTTGAAACAGGTTACAGACATCAAAAACCTACAAATCGACCGGGAACTGCAGTTGGCTAAAAACAAAGAGTTGATTGCTCAAGCCCTGCCACAGGTTAACGGAACAATCTCCACACAACACTTCTTCAGCATCCCGGTAACACTCCTGCCAGATTTCATTTCCCCCTCCGTTTACCAGGTGTTGACGGACAATGGTGTGAAGAATGGAGCGGGCAGCCCTATCACCAAACCCAATGATCCGCCCCAGTATTTCCCTGCACAATTTGGTGTACCCTGGCAATCGTCTGCAGGATTCCAATTTCAGCAGCTCCTCTTCCAGCCAGATCTTTTCATTGCCGTACTGGCCAGGAAAAAATCAATTGATCTGACTGAAGCCAACATCAAAGCCATGGAAGACTCTGTGAAAAGCAATGTTTACAGGGCCTACTACAGCGTGCTTATTGCCGAAAAAAGAAAGGGTTATCTGGACTCCAGCATCTCCCGACTGCAAAAGCTGAAATCAGACCAGGAAAAATTGTTCAAAAATGGTTTTGCTGAAAGACTGGACATAGACAAAACACAGGTTACCCTGAACAACCTGATGACAACTTCCTATCAGATTGAAAAACTCATGGAAATAGGTGTTGCTTCCCTCAAATTTGCTATGGCACTGGACCAGAAAGACACCCTTGAAATGACGGAGAAATTGTCGAACGACAAGATCAAAAAAAACCTGATGGACATGTCTGGTTTTACCTATGAAGACCGAAAAGAAATTCAGGTACTGAACATTGTAAAAGATCTACAAGGTCTGGATATCAAACGCCAGAAACTTGCCTATGCGCCTACCATCGCAACTTATTGGAGTTACAGTAGAAATGCATTGGGACAAAAATCAAACCTGTTTGATTTCAACCAGAAATGGTTCAAAACATCGGTATGGGGATTAAATATGAGTGTACCGATTTTTGATGCAGGCCAGAAAGGTCAGCGTATCAAACAGGCAAAACTCAACCTTGAAAAAACAACCAATACAATCGACAACGTAAAACGTGCGATCGACCTACAGGTGCAGGCTGCTACCATCATATTCAACAATGCCCTTACTACACTGGATATGCAGGAACGCAATGTGGAGCTGGCTGAAAAGGTTTACAATACCACCAAAAAGAAATACGAACAAGGTCTGGGTTCAAGCTTCGAATTGCTGCAAACAGAAACAGAACTCGAAACAGCAGAAAGCAATTATTTTCAGTCGCTTTACGATGCCATCAATGCCCGCATCTCTTACCTGAAAGCTTTGGGCAAAATCTAATCACAAAAAAGTACAAACCATCAATATGAAAAAGTCATTGATCATCAGCATGCTCTTCGTTCTGGCAGCCTGCTCAGGAACCCAACAGGAAAATAAAGACGTTACTGCTAAAAAAGCAGAACTGGAAAAACTCACCAAAGACAGGGATGCGCTTTCCGAAAAAATTACAGCACTTGAATCAGAAATATTGAAACTGGGAGGCTCTTCAGCTCCGGAGAAAGTGAAGCTGGTTGAAGTAACTGCCCTGGCAACACAGGATTTTGCACACTACATTGAACTGCAAGGTAAAATCACCACTGAACAGATTTATTATGTAACTCCAAGAGGCATGGGCGGTCAGGTTAAACAGGTGCTGGTAAAGCAGGGTGACCAAGTAAAAAAGGGACAGCTTGTGATGAAACTGGAAGACGGTATCGTTCAGCAAAACATCAAACAGGTAGAGAGCCAACTTGCCTTTGCCAAAAATATATTCAGTCGCCAAGAAAACCTCTGGAAAGAAGGCATTGGCACTGAAGTGCAGTTCCTTTCATCCAAAAACAATGTGGAGAGCCTTGAAAAGCAACTCGACCTGGTTAAGGAACAACTCAGCACCACACTGGTATATGCTGAAGTTTCCGGCATTGTAGATGCTGTTACCATCAAAGTTGGTGAAACCTTCATGGGCTCACCTATGGCAACCATTACAATCATAAATCCTAGCGCGATGAAAGCTGTTGTAGATGTTCCTGAAAACTACATCAGCAAAGTGCGCAAAGGCATGCCAGTAGTCATCAATGTACCAGACATCAATGAGTCTTTCAATTCATCAATCAACCTGATCAGTGAAACCATCAACATCACATCCCGGTCATTCATTGCTGAAAGCAAGGTACCCAGCAAATCTACCATCAAACCGAATCAGATAGCTGTAGTGAAAATACTCGACCATGAAGCCAAAAATGCACTGGTGGTTCCTGTTGAAACAATTCAAACCGATGAAAAAGGCAAGTTTGTGTATGTGCTTGCACAGGAAAAAGGAAAAAGCGTTGCCCGCAAGAGGACAGTGGAAATAGGAGATTTCTATGATGCATTGATCGAAGTAAAATCCGGACTGGCAACAGGCGACCAGCTCATCACCAAAGGTTTTCAGGGTCTTTATGAAGGTCAGCTGATCTCCACCGCCACAAATTAATTGTACCAATACATAAATATTTTTTATGGATAACGCTTCAAATAGCAACCCCATTTTTAAACTGCTGAAAAATCCCAAGACTTTCGGACCAACCGACTGGGCCATCAAGAACAAAACAGCAGTTTACCTCATTACCCTGATCATTTCACTTTGGGGCATCGGATTATTTATATCCTTCCCCAAGGAGCAGTTCCCTGATGTGGTCATCCCAAACATATACGTTCAAACCGTTTATGTTGGCAACTCTCCCAAGGAAATTGAAAGCCTTGTTACCAGGCCCATCGAAAAACAACTGAAGGGTATCACAGGTGTAAAAATCAACAAGATCACGTCTACTTCCCTGCAGGATTTCTCCGCCATCATCGTGGAATTCAGCACCTCGGTCAAAACGGATATTGCCTTACAGAAAATGCGCGACGCTGTAGACAAGGCCCGGAAAGACCTTCCTACAGACCTCACACAAGAACCCGTAGTGCAGGAAATCAGTCTGTCTGAATTACCAATCATGTCCGTTAATGTAAGCGGTGATTATGATGGAATGAAGCTGGCTGAGTTTGCTGAACAGTTGAAAGACAGGATTGAAGAACTTTCTGAAATCAGCAGGATTGATGTAGTCGGCGCGCCTGAAAGAGAGATTCAGATCAATGTTGACCGGTATAAAATGGAAGTTGCCAAAGTTGGATTCAGTGATGTGGAAGCTGCCCTTCAAAGGGAGAATGCAGATATTTCAGGAGGACTCCTTGAAGTAGGTGACCAGAAAAGAACACTCCGGTTAAATGGTCAGTTTCGTTCCGCATTGGAGCTGAACAATGTCATTGTAAAAAACATTTACGGTGCACCCTTTTACAGATACCGTAAAACAAAGGGAAAGTTTTGCCAGGCTCAACAGCAAGAATGTGGTTACGCTGAGCGTCATTAAAAGGTCAGGCGAAAACCTCATCAATGCATCAGAAAAAATCAATGAAGTCGTTAAGGAAATGCAGCGTGATGTTTTTCCAAAAGACCTGCAGGTAAACATAACTGGAGACCTGAGCATCAAAGCTGCAGCAGCGTTTGACGAACTTGTAAACTCCATTGTCATCGGGTTCATCCTGGTGATGATCATCCTGATGTTCTTCATGGGTGTAACAAATTCATTCTTTGTGGCGCTCTCTGTTCCACTCAGCATGTTCCTGGCCTTCATCTTCCTGCCTACAGCCGACTTCATTGTAGGTTCTAATGTTACCCTAAATTTCATTGTGCTCTTTGCACTTTTATTTGGTCTGGGTATCGTAGTAGATGATGCCATTGTGGTGATAGAAAATACACACAGGATTTTTGCACTGGGCAAAGGCAAAATAAGTTCACGCGATGCGGCACGTTATGCTGCGGGGGAAGTCTTCATTCCAGTTCTCTCAGGCACATTGACGACACTTGCGCCTTTTATCCCATTGCTCTTCTGGCCGGGTATCATTGGTAAGTTCATGATCTACCTGCCAACTATGCTGATCTTCACGCTTACTGCCTCCCTTATCGTAGCCTATATCATGAACCCTGTATTTGCAGTGGATTTCATGACACACGAGCACGAAGAAAAGAAGAAAAAATCAGCCATCTTCAAAAAACCTTTATTCCTCCTATTCATCACCATTGGTGTATTGTTTGACCTGGCAGGATATGGCGGTGATAACGCATCCTTCCGGTTCATCGGGAACCTGCTGATATTCTTCGGACTGCTGATGGTGCTCAATACTTATGTACTGACGGCCGCAATCAAGGCCTTCCAGGAAAGACTCCTGCCTGCCATGATGAACAGTTATGAAAAGCTGCTCAGGTGGACAACCGAAGGATGGAGGCCAGTTAAGATGTTGCTGGCAACATTTGCCCTCCTTATCTTCTCATTCGTATTCTTTGGTATGCGCAATGTACCGGTTGTCTTATTCCCTACCGGCGACCCCAACACGCTTTACGTTTACCTCAAACTGCCAGCGGGAACCAATGTGGAATACACAGATTCAGTTACACAAATGCTGGAAGGGCGCATAACCAAAGTACTTGGCGTGGATGGCGGCAAAAAGAACCCACTTGTAGAAAGTGTTATCGCCAACGTTGCTGTTGGTGCGAGTGACCCCAACAGTGGCGACCGCAGCACCCGTCCAGAACTTGGCAGGATACAGGTAAACTTCGTGCCGTTTGAGGAACGCGATGGTGGCTCCACTATGCCTTACCTCGATTCAATACGAAATGTTGTAAAAAATATTCCGTCGGCAGAGATCACCATCGCACAGGAAAGTAATGGTCCGCCCACAGCCTCTCCAATCAATATAGAAGTCTCCGGTGATAATTTTGAGGACCTCACCAGCACTGCAATTGCACTTAGAAACTACCTCGGAGATAAAAATATTCCGGGTGTGGAAGAACTCAAAATTGACGTTGATTTCACCAACCCCGAAATAAGCCTCTCGATAGACCGTGAACGCGCACTGATGCAGGGCATCTCAACGGCTCAAGTGGGAATCGAAATCAGAACAGCGCTATTCGGTAAAGAGATTTCGAAGTTGAAAATCGGCGAGGAGGAATACAATATCGTGATCCGCAACGATGCCAGTCAGAGAAAGACCTTGTCTGAACTGCTGAATATGCGCATCACCTACCGCGATTTTACCACCGGCATGATCAAACAGGTGCCCATCAGCTCTGTGGTGAAAGCAGACCTCAGCAACACCTACGGCAGTATCAAACGTAAGAATCAAAAACGTGTGATTACCATCTACTCCAATGTACTGGTATCACAGGGTTATACACCCCAGGCTGTAAATGCGGAAATCAAAAAGCAGATTGATGCATTCAAACAAAAACCTGAAGGTGTTACCGTTGCACAAACCGGTGAGGAAGAACAGCTGAAGGAAACTGCCGCATTCCTGGGTAATGCCCTTTTCATTGCAGTAGGATTCATCCTGCTGATCCTCATCCTCCAGTTTGGCTCTTACAGCCGCACGATGATTGTTCTATCTGAAATATTCTTCAGCCTCTACTTTTGCTGCTGTAACAACTGGCATAGGCATTATCGGTCTCTCCGGTATCGTTGTTAAAAATGGTATCCTCGTGATTGAATTTGCTGATGAACTCCGCAGCAGGGGTATGAAAGTAAGAGATGCTGTTATCGAAGCTGGAAAGACCAGGATTGTACCGGTACTCCTTACCGCCCTGGCAGCCATCCTGGCGCTGATACCACTCGCTGTTGGCTTCAACATCAACTTCGTAACCCTATTCTCTGAACTCAATCCGCATATCTTCTTTGGCGGCGACAACGCCGTTTTCTGGAAGCCGCTGGCGCTGACAATCATCTGGGGATTGATGTTTGCCTTCTTCATGACGCTGCTTATTGTACCTGCTATGTACCTGATTGCAGAGCGACTAAAAAGACCCATGACGAAGTTTTTCAAGGGTGGATGGATTTCCATTCTTGGATTACTCGGACCGCTCTTCTTCCTCCTTGCAGGCTTCATGTATCTTGTGCGCAGGATCATGGGTAAACCTGTGTGGAATGGAAAACAATAATTAGTTTAGCGTTCTGAATGGGAACAGCTTGATACCCTTCAGCTGTTCCCATTTTTTATTCAACTACCTATAAAAAAAATAGACCATGTCAAACTTCAGCACACGTTCCAACCATGAAATCGACTACAGAATTGTGGGAGAAGAAATGCAGTATGTGGAAATCGAATTGGATCCCAATGAAACAGCCATCGCAGAAGCCGGCAGCTTCATGATGATGGATGACGGTATTCAGATGCAAACCATTTTCGGAGACGGCTCCGGTCAACAACAGGGGGTTCTTGGCAAGCTTTTTTCTGCAGGCAAACGGTTACTTACAGGAGAAAGTCTGTTTATGACAGCCTTCACCAATATGGTTCACGGAAAGAAAAAGGTATCCTTTGCTTCACCCTATCCTGGTAAAATAATTCCGCTGGACCTCCAGCAACTCGATGGCCGGATCATCTGCCAGAAAGACTCCTTCCTCTGTGCCGCCAAGGGCGTGAATGTGGGCATCGCTTTTCAACGCAAACTGGGTACCGGACTCTTTGGTGGAGAAGGCTTCATCATGCAGAAACTTGAAGGAGATGGCATGGCTTTCGTTCATGCAGGCGGTCACGTATTCGAGCGCTATCTCACGCCTGGTGAAGTGTTGAAAATTGATACCGGATGCGTAGTGGCCTTTACACAGACTGTTGATTATGATATCCAGTTTATTGGCGGTATAAAAAACTCCATTTTCGGTGGTGAGGGTCTCTTCTTCGCAACCCTGCGCGGTCCCGGCAAAGTTTGGATCCAAACACTTCCTATCAGCAGATTGGCCAGCAGGATTATTTCCTATGGTACCGGTCCGAGAAGAGAAGAAGGCAGCATCCTCGGCGGACTTGGCAACATGCTCGACGGCGATGGGTTTTAAGGGTGAAAAAGATTGAGGGGAGGATGATACTTCTACGTAATAAATTAATTTAAACTTACGTATATTTGAGTTGTATGAATACCAAACTTACCCTCAATATAGATAAACAAATTATTGAAGAGGCCAAACACTATGCACGTGAGCATGGTGTTAGCCTCTCCAAATTAATTGAGACCTACCTGGATTCAGTTACACGTATATCCCAAAAAAAATCTAACGTAACTCCATTGGTAGAAAGTCTG
>JBDLUZ010000163.1:0-4740 GCA_039805045.1 Bacteroidota bacterium
AAATCCAGCTTTTCGAAAATCCCTATTCCAGAAATATTGCTTAATAAACTTTCTCCGTTTTTTGAAAATACACCAACTATATGACTACCAAGCAAAAAGGTATTGCCTCAATCATAACCATTGGTGATGAATTATTAATTGGACAAACAATTGATACCAATAGCGCCTGGATGGGAATTGCATTGAATGAGTCAGGTATTGCAGTTCGACGCAGGTTGGCTGTGGGTGACAATTGGGATGACATATGGCAGGCAATTGAACAAGAGTCCGCATTTGCCAATATTATCCTGATTACAGGTGGACTCGGGCCAACTGCAGACGACATCACAAAACCTTTGTTATGCAAATTTTTTGATGGGGAACTCATTGTAGATCAGGGTGCATTGGATAATGTAATTGATATTTTTACAAACAAATTAGGTAGACCACTCATTGAACGAAACCTTAAACAGGCTGAAGTTCCCAATACCTGTATTGTGATACCCAATAAAAGGGGGACTGCCCCAGGCATGCTTTTTGAGAAAAAAAATTGTGTTTATGTAAGTATGCCTGGCGTTCCACATGAGATGAAAGGAATGATGACTGATGATGTTATTCCTTGGCTGACAGCTCATTTCAGCGTGGATAAAATTATTCACAAGACCCTGCTAACTGCAGGAATAGGTGAATCATTCCTCGCGGAAATATTGAGTCCGTTTGAACAACAGCTGCCGCAGGAAATAAAACTTGCATACCTCCCCAGCTATGGTATGGTGAGGCTAAGGCTAACAACAAGTCATCCTTCACAGCACACAGCAATAGAAAATCAGTTCCTCACTTTAAAAAATATTGTACAGGAATACCTCGTTGTAGACGAGGATCTCTCCATGCAGGCTGCTGTTTCAGCTAAAATGATGGCGTATTCAAAAACCCTAAGCATTGCGGAGAGCTGCACAGGAGGGTACATTGCACATCTGATTACATCACTGGCAGGAAGCAGTAAGTTTTTTTTAGGAGGAATTGTAAGTTACTCCAATGAACTAAAAATGTCGCTTCTCAATGTGCCTGCAGAAATCCTTGAGGAATTTGGTGCAGTAAGCATTCAGACCGTTGAAAAAATGGCAGAAGGTATCCGCTTAAAAACCGGATCAGACTTCGGCCTGGCTACATCAGGGATAATGGGTCCCGGAGGAGGTACTGATACAAAACAAGTTGGATTTGTTTGTGTGGCTGTTAGTGTAAAAGACAAGACTGTTTCAACAACTTTTCAATTCAGATTCGACAGAACAAGAAATATTGAATTAACTGCAATACAGGCCTTGAATTTTTTGAGGAAAAATATAGGATAACTTGATGAGGTGTTTTTACATACTGTAATATTTCTATCGTATTTTTACGTATAATTACCTGAAATTCAAAAGATGTCCCTTGTCAATATAACAATGCCAAAACTCGGCGAAGGAATCATGGAAGCAACCGTTTTAAGGTGGCTTAAAAAACCCGGAGAGTGGGTTAACCATGATGACTCATTGCTGGAAATTGCAACAGACAAGGTTGATAGTGAAGTGCCTTCAACTGCTACAGGCACTTTGGAAGAAATTTTATGTAATGAAAATGATGTAATTGCAATTGGTTCTGTAATAGCAAGAATCAGAACCAAAGATGCTTCAACAGAACCTAATATTCCCGTTATACCTTCGGTGCAAACTGAAACTTATGTTCAGGCTACAATTGAAAAACCTCAAGTAATTACGCAGGAAACAGAAACAGGCGCATTTGTACCCTATCAGCCCGTTCAGCATGAAATACCTGTCAAGCAAAGTAATGCAAGGTTCTATTCTCCGCTGGTCATGAATATCGCAGCCAGTGAAGGAATAGATTTCAGTGAGTTGGCAAAAATACCAGGTACTGGAAATGATGGACGTGTGAGTAAAAAAGACTTAATCGATTACCTCGAAAAAAGAAAATCAGGTGCCCTCCCTGTTAATACAAGCATACAACAGCCTCCATTATTAACCCAACCCAATCAGCCAAATCCTGATAACAACAATCAGCAAAACGTTTCTGCTCAAGTGATGAGTGAGGATTTAACATCAGCAGGTAACAGTGAAATCATTGAAATGGACCGAATGAGGAAAATGATTTCTGAACACATGACACGCAGCATTGCTACCAGTGCCCATGTTACCAGTTTTGCAGAAGCAGATGTCACTAATCTTGTAAAGTGGAGAGAAAAAATTAAAGGTGCATTTGAGAAACGGGAAGGTGAAAAAATTACCTATACACCAATTTTTATTGAAGCTATCACCAAGAGTATCAAGGAATTTCCCCTCTTGAATTCAAGTCTCACAGGAGATAAGATAATCCTTAAGAAAGATATCAATATAGGCATGGCTACAGCATTGCCAAATGGTAATCTTATTGTTCCTGTTATCAAAAATGCTGATCAGCTGAGTATGCTCGGATTGGTCAAGCAGGTTAACAAACTTGCAGACAATGCAAGATCGGGTAAACTTCAACCTGCTGATACGCAAAATGGTACATTTACATTTACCAATATCGGAACCTTTGGAAGCTTGATGGGAACACCCATAATCAATCAACCCCAGGTTGCCATTCTTGCTGTTGGTGCTATCAAAAAGAAGCCGGTTGTCATAGAATCAGAAAAGGGAGACAGCATTGCAATAAGACATATGATGTTCGTGTCCATGTCTTATGACCACAGGATCATTGACGGCGGATTGGGATCAAAATTTTTGGCAGCATTTGTCAGAGCTTTGGAATCATTTGATATCAACAGCAGCTACTAGTGGGCACTAAAGTCTTACTTATCACTCCACCGTTTACCCAGCTGAATACACCTTATCCGGCAACCGCCTACCTAAAGGGTTTTTTGGATAAAAAAGATATAGATTCTCAGCAAATTGACCTTGGCATTGAATCCATTTTAAAAATTTTCAGTCAACCAGGACTCTCAGAATTATTTTTAAATATCAAGCAAAAACCAGTTCCCTTAACTGCAAATGCAGATAGAATATTGGCACTGTCATCCAGCTATATTGCTACCGTAGAGGCTGTCATAGAATTTTTACAGGGTAAAAATCCAATTCTAGCCTACCATATCGTACAAAGAAAATTTCTTCCTGAGGCTTCCCGGTTTCAACAAACAGAACATGTAGAGTGGGCATTTGGCTCAATGGGTATTCAGGATTGGGCTAAATTTCTTTGCACCATGTATCTAGAGGATTTATCAGACTTCATACAGGAAACTACTGATCCGTATTTTGGTTTTAGCAGATATGCTGAAAAACTTGGCAGAAGTGCAGGCAGTTTTAATACGCTTTATGAGACACTGAATGCTCCTGAGACTTATATTGATAAAGTTTACCTGTCTATCCTCGAAAATCAAATTAATAAATACACACCTGACCTCGTTGCATTTACTGTGCCATTTCCCGGAAACCTTTATGCGGCTTTGAGATGCGGAAAATGGATCAAAGATAACCACAGCAATATCAGGATTGCAATGGGTGGAGGTTTTCCCAATACTGAATTAAGGTCTTTATCTGATCCAAGAGTATTCGAATTCCTTGACTTTATCACCCTCGATGATGGAGAGGCTCCAGTTGAAAATCTGATAAATTTTATCAATGGTCAATTACAGCCTGAAAAACTCAAGCGGACTTTCATGCTGGAGGATGGTATAGTAAGTTATAAAAATAACAGTGCCTGCATGGATTATAAAATGTCTGAAACAGGCACACCTAATTATGATGGTCTGCCTCTCTCTGATTACATTTCTGTGTTGGAAATAGCCAATCCGATGCATAGACTCTGGAATGACGGCAGGTGGAACAAATTAACCATGGCGCACGGCTGCTATTGGGGCAAATGCACATTCTGCGATATTTCCCTTGACTATATAAAACTTTATGAACCCGTTGCCGCTTCACTCTTGTGTGACAGAATGCAAGAAATGATTGCCAATACGGGCATAAACGGTTTTCATTTTGTTGATGAAGCTGCACCTCCTTCACTGATGAAAGCCCTTGCAATAGAAATTCTCAGCAGGAAGATGGTAGTAAGCTGGTGGACAAATATCCGTTTTGAAAAAAGTTTTACAAGAGATCTCTGCTTGCTGCTCAGAGCCTCGGGCTGTATTGCTGTAAGTGGGGGGCTGGAAGTTGCTACAGATCGTTTATTGCAATTGATTGAGAAAGGGATTACCATTGAACAGGTAACTAAAGTGAACAAACATTTTACAGAGGCTGGGATTATGGTTCATGCCTATCTTATGTATGGATTCCCCACCCAAACCATGCAGGAAACCATTGACTCACTTGAAATAATCAGACAAATGTTTGCAGCCGGAGTTTTGAAGTCTGGCTTTTGGCACCAGTTTGCCATGACCGTTCATAGTCCGGTTGGATTAAATCCAGATAAATACAAAGTCAAAAAGAATTCAGCATTAACAGCAACCTTTGCAAACAATGATGTTGAATACAAGGAGCTATCAGGCATCAGCCATGATAAATTCAGCTTTGGTTTAAAGAAATCATTATTCAACTACATGCAGCATATGGGGTTGGATGAGCCCCTACAAAACTGGTTTGACTTTAAAATCCCTTCAACAACCATTAAGGCTGAGCATATTGAAAACATTTTAAACGAACCTGAACTTCCACTCTTCAGATCGAATGCAAAAGTATTGTGGTTGGGACATTTGCATAAATCGGAATTTTATACCAAATCAAAAAAGGG
>JBDLUZ010000164.1:0-4740 GCA_039805045.1 Bacteroidota bacterium
ACCAATACCAAAAATACCCATAATAATAAGTATTACACCCGATATAATTGAAACAAGTACCAGAAAACCATGCGCCTGTTCAAACTGACCACCATTTGCGGGTCCGTACTTGGCGATTAAACTTGCTATAACTGGAATAAATGCTGCGGTTGGCCCATATACCTGATACTTTGAACCGCCAAATGTTCTACCAACAAAACATGCCAATGCACCAGCAATGATTCCATGCTCCGGCCTCATACCCATTGCCATGGCAAATCCCATGGCCATTGGTATTGCAGTCATAGCAACAATTAGCCCTGCACTCAAATCCTGGTAAACTGTCTTAACCCAGTTATCTCTGGTGAGGTCTTCCCAACGTGCATCATTTAACGTAAAAAATAATTTTAACCGGGATAACGGAGTAGTTGGAAATTTTCTACTAAGCATATAAAGAATTTGATTATTTAATTGAACAAATGAGTAAGGTTATGAGGATCAACGTAAACGTTCATTTTTGTCCATTCCATTTTCAAAACAGGAATTTCTAATCTCCTGATAATGCCTAATGGATTAAACCCTCCCTTTAATGGCTTTAATGTGTACTCTGCTGGTATAAATACCTGATCAATATTATAACCTGCTACAAAATTTTTCATAGCATTTAAACTAGTGCCATGAAATAATTCAATTTTTAAAGAATTCAGTTGCTTCTCATACCTGTTCCTGAGGATAGTTAGTGCTTCATGAAAAGCAGGCGGAATTAATTTTTTAAGTCTTTCACCTGGAGAGTAAAAAAGAAGTTCGGTTATTGAGTCAGGAAGGTGTTCTCCATAAAGCAGCACTACGTGAATCTGTTCATCTCCAAGAAAATCAAGTGCTTTCTTAAGCGTTATAAGAGATTCTACACTAAAATCAACTGGTACAAGTATTCTTTTCACAACAAATTGTTATTCGACTGGGTGGTTGAATAACAAAGGTGATGCAGCACGCTAAGAATACTTTTAGAACGGGATTAGATATAGATTAGAATATTAAATTTTTTAATACCCGTTATTAGCTCGCATAATACTTTTTTTTACCTTCCTAAAACCGGACCACCATCATTCCATTTAACTTGCCGGTTTGAGAGGTACCAGGTTTTACCATTGTCTTTGTTTCCCTGATAAAAGAGATACGTTTTTCCGTCGTCATCCTTAAATAAATGTGGATGCCCTGATTCGCTGTAATTCCAGGTTCCCGGATCACCGTTGGTTAAAAAAGGCTTGTTAGACAGTCGTTGCCACTTAATGCCATCTTTACTTTTGGCCACGCCAATCTGCTGAGGCTTGTTGTTGTATGCCCCTGCATAAAACATATATAAAATGCCATTTTTTTCAACAATTGAAGCGCCTTCCACACACTGCCCTTCCCAGGGATAGTCTGGCTTAAGGATTGGTGCATCGGTGAGTTGTGTCCACTGATCCCTGTTGAAATTGGTCTGCAATGGAGCCGAAGCCACTCCCTGCATCTGAATTTTATAATCGGGATCACGGGTGGCAAAAAAAAGCAAGTACCTATCGCCAAAAGGAAAGACTTCCGCATCAATTGCTCTACCGCAATTCCAATCGCCAGTTGGACGAAAAACCGGGTTAGTTGGATTCCTAACAAAGTCAATACCATCATCAGACACAGCATGACAAATGGCATCTTTAGGGCCATTACCATAAGTCTGGTAAAACAAGTGCACCCTGTTGTCAATAACAATTGCGCAGGGCGCTGCGAGTCCGTTTAACTCGGGTTCTGCCTTGGGATTGATCTCCCCTATTTTTGTCCAATTTCTGAGATCAGTGCTCGCTGCAATACCTATCCCCAATCCCTGTATCGGATGGTTTTTATCCTTACGGGCTGGCAGGGTATAGTACATCAGGTACCTTCCACCAAACCTGATAACATGTGGATCCTTGGCAAAGGGTACCCCCAAACGGGTGGTGTCACTGTACATCATCACGTTACGCATGCCTCTTTGAGCTTGAACAGCTAAAGCAAAAAAACAAATGAATACCACTGAAAATACTGTTCTAGTCATACAACTGAAGTTACTGATTTGGATCTTCCGCTCTGTTAAAATTTCTCAGTGAAAATACATATCTTGTTCGAACAAGAAACCAGCAATGACCCCTTCAACCAACAAATCCGGCAAAATTCTCATGGCCAGCATGATCGGCACCATGATTGAATACTTTGACTTCTATATCTATTCTACAGCAGCAGTGCTGGTCTTTCCGAAATTGTTCTTCCCCAATTCCAGTCCCAATGCAGCCGTTTTGGAATCGCTCGCCACCTTTGCACTGGCTTTCTTTGCCCGCCCGCTTGGAGCTGCACTCTTTGGCCATTTCGGCGACCGCATCGGTCGCAAAGCCACGCTGGTAGCGGCACTGTTGACGATGGGGCCATCAACGGTTGCAATCGGACTCCTTCCCGGATATGAATCGATTGGCATTCTAGCTCCCCTATTATTAGCACTGTTCAGGTTTGGTCAGGGTCTTGGTTTGGGTGGAGAATGGGGTGGTGCTGTACTCCTGGCCACTGAAAACGCCCCTCCCGGCAAAAAAGCCTGGTTCGGTATGTTTCCCCAATTGGGTGCACCATTGGGATTTATCCTCTCCAATGGCTCTTTCATCCTCCTCAGCAATTACATGAGCAACGATGAATTTCTAGCATGGGGGTGGCGTATTCCTTTTCTGGCCAGTGCCCTACTCGTTTTTGTGGGCTTATATGTTAGGTTGAACATCGAAGAGACACCTGATTTCAGGAAGGTATTGGAATCAAGAGAACAGGTTAAAGTACCTATGCTGACTGTTTTTACAAAACACACGCGTATGCTGGTCCTCGGCAGTCTGGCAGCCACAACAACCTATGTTAACTTTTACCTGATGACGGTGTTTACACTCAGTTGGGGTACAGCTCACCTGGGATATGAACGGCAACCCTTTCTGATTGCTCAGTTGGTTGCCATCCTTTTCTTTGCCATGGGTATACCCATTTCATCAAGGCTGGCAGATAAGGCTGGCACTTTCCGCGTGCTAATCATGGCTACCATACTGATATTCCTTTTCGGACTGGCATTCAAACCCCTGTTTGTTGAAGGCAATCTGGCGCTGACCACCGTTTTCCTTTCACTGGGATTACTGCTCATGGGATTTACCTACGGTCCCCTCGGCACCGCACTCTCCAATATCTTTCCTACTGCTGTCCGCTATTCCGGTTCCTCCCTCGCCTTTACTTTTGCAGGCATTTTGGGGGCATCCTTGGCTCCGTATTTTGCAACCTTTCTGGCAACAACCTACGGATTGGAATTTGTTGGCTATTACCTCTGCGGAGCGGCAACTGTGAGCCTCCTGGCGCTTATCATTATCAAAAAACAACACCCGCATGTCAATGTTAAATAAGATGAAGCCTTTTTTATTGTTTGTGGTACTATTGATGGCTGCTTCAAGCCATGCACAAAAAAACAGTAAACCCAATATCATCATCATTTACACTGACGATCTTGGTTACGGAGACCCCTCCTGCTATAACCCAGATTCAAGGTTGCACACCCCCAATATCGATCAACTCGCTGCTTCTGGTATCCGGTTTACAAACGGACACGCTACCTCAGCCACTTGCACGCCTTCGAGGTATGCGCTGTTAACCGGACAATACCCCTGGAAAAACAAAGATGCAGTTGTGCTCCCCGGTGATGCACCACTTATCATCTCCAACAACCAACTCACACTCCCTGCCATGCTGAAAGCCACGGGATACAGAACCGGTATCGTGGGCAAGTGGCACCTCGGGCTCGGTGGCGCAACCCAGAAAAACTGGAATGAAAGGGTAACTCCGGGCACCAATGAACTTGGGTTCGATTATTCCTTTATTTTTCCGGCAACGGCAGACAGGGTGCCCACTATTTTCATGGAAAATGGCGTAACCATCGGCGCAGACCCCAATGATCCGATTGCAGTGGATTATACAAAGAAAATAGGATCTGAACCAACCGGAAAGGAAAATCCGGAACTGCTGAAGATGAAAAGCAGTCCGAACCACGGCCACGAAAACACCATCGTCAACGGTATTGGCAGAATCGGATTTATGACCGGTGGTAAGACAGCCAGGTGGACGGACGAAGAAATACCATTTACTTTTTTGGATAAAGCCAAAACTTTTATCCGAGAGCATCAAACCACACCATTTTTCTTGTACTACGCACTCACAGAACCACATGTACCACGCATGCCATCTACTGCCTTCAAAGGCAAGAGCGGACTGGGTTTCAGGGGTGATGCCATTTTACAGATAGACTGGGCTGTTGGGGAAATCATTGCCCAACTCAAAGCGATGAACCTCTATCAAAACACACTCATCATTTTCTCCAGTGATAACGGTCCTGTACTCGATGATGGCTATGAAGATGGTGCTGTAACTCAATTGAACGGACATACACCAGCTGGAAAACTCCGGGGAGGAAAATACAGCAGTTTCGAAGCCGGAACCCGCGTTCCAACTATCCTGAGCTGGCCGGCAAAAGTGAAGGGAAATCAGGTTTCAAACGCATTGGTTTCGCAGATAGATCTGCTATCAAGTCTTGCAACACTTACCGGATACAAAGCCTCATCGGCAAAAATCGATGATAGTCAGAATCAGCTGAATGCCTGGCTGGGAAAAGATACTGATGGAAGGGAATACCTGATTAAAAATAATGGCACCCAGGCCAATGTCATCATCAAAGGGAACTGG
>JBDLUZ010000165.1:0-4672 GCA_039805045.1 Bacteroidota bacterium
AATGGCTGATACACCGGGCTTACCCGATTGTAATCCTGTACTGTTCCTGAATGCAGAAGGCAAACTGTTTTTGGTGTGGATAGCCGTTCTGGCCAACAGGTGGGAGCAATCATTGCTGCGGATAAAAACATCCACCCAATTTACTGAACAGGGAATACCTATATGGAGCTGGCAGGATAACATCCTGCTGAATCCGGATGAATCATTTGCCTTATCTGTAGAAAAAGGTTTCACGCAGCTTGAACAATCCCAAGCGGGTTGGTCTGAATTTGCTCCGGCCTACGACAAGATGATCATACAAGCCGCACGGGAGCCCCACAAAAGAGCCCTCGGTTGGATGACCCGCATCAAACCACTACAGACAAAAACCGGATCAATTGTATTACCCCTTTATTCTGATGGCTTTAATTTTTCAATCATGGCTATCAGCAGAGATCAAGGGAAAAGCTGGGCTGCCAGCGCTCCGATTGTCAGTAGAGGTGGCATTCAACCTGCACTTTTACAGCGGAATAATGGTGATATAGTGGCCATGATGCGGGATAATGGCGATGAGCCGGGAAGCATCAAGATGAGTATTTCGAAAGATGATGGAAAGGAATGGACCCCAGCAGTGAAGACGCATATACAAAACCCGGGGAGCAGTGTTGAAACGCTGCAACTTAAGGATGGAAGGATTTTGCTGATCTGCAATGACCTTAAAAAAGGCCGGCATAAACTATCCCTTTACCAGTCTAAAGATGAGGGTATCACCTGGCAGTTTGCCGGTATTATCGACCAGGATCTCCTTCAAAAAGATGGGTTCTCCTATCCAGCAGCCATCCAGGCAGCAGATGGAATCATCCACATAACCTATTCCAGGCATACTGCAAACGGAAAAACGATTCAACACGTCTCCATCAATCCGGACAAAATCAGCACCAGCAAATGATGGCATAATAGAGCGGCATGCCAATGGTGATATTAAAGGGAAAAGTAACACCAAGCGCCATGGGAATATAAAGTCCGGGATCTGCTTTTGGAGCAGCCAAACGCATTGCAGCAGGAACGGCTATATAGGATGCACTTGCTGCGAGCACTGCAAAAATAAAACGGTTGGCGTGGCTGTCAGTAACCCATGCACTGACGAAGGCAATCACGCTGCCATTCAAGGCCGGAACCAGCACCGCAAAAGCAATTACATAAAACCCATGGTGCCAAAACGCCTTGAATCTCCTGGCAGTCACCATTCCCATCTCGAGTAAAAAGATAGCCAGGAACCCCTTGAATATATCTGTGGTAAATGGCTTAATTCCCTCTGCCTGTTTTGAATCTGCTACAATTCCAATCAACAGACTGCCCATAATCATGAGCACACTGCCATTTGAGAGCGCGTGAGAAACGATGCTGCGGATGCCGGAAGATGGTTCGTCACTTCCCCCAAAACGCCTGATCAGGCTTACACCTACAACGATGGCCGGAAACTCCATCAATGCCATGATAGCCACCATATAGCCATCAAAATGAAGATTTTGCATTTCAAGAAAACTTGCGGCAGAAACGAAGGTCACTGCACTTACGGAACCATAAGCCGCTGCTACCGCGCCGGCATTAGCCACCCCTATCTTCGGCTTCAAGATGAAGAACGTATACATGGGAATGAGGGCAGAAATAGCCACACCGAGGAATAATGCGTAGACAATCTCTGCAGAAAACGCTCCATGTTGCAGTTCCTGCCCTCCTTTAAACCCAATTGAAAACAAAAGATAGAGAGAAATGAACTTCACTGAAGGTGCCGGAATCTCCAAATCACTTTTTATCACTGTTGCCAGAACACCCAGCAAAAAAAACAACAATGTAGGATTCGTGATATTACTGACCAGATTGTGTAAATCCATAATCTGGCACAATTTCGGCTGATTAAATCATATATTTTATTAATATTTTTTAATTAATTTATTAATATTTTTTATACATATGCCTTTAATCCTTATTAAGGAGCGCAACAGATTTTTTAAACCCGATGTACATACCCAGTCCGGAAATCAGAAAAATAGTACCCGGATAGGCAACTGAGCTATCTACACCAAAGTTCCGTTCAAGTAATGCGCCAATAAAAATTGCAAGTCCGATTGAAGCAAGCAAAACTGCAAGATTTAAAATAATCACCGGCAGGAAGCGAGATTTACTTGTTTTGGCTGCATAAAAAATAGAGGCATCAGTGCCTTTTTCAATTAAGGCCATCCGCTCTTTATGCCTGGAAGAAATAAAGATGTAAGCGATACCAAAAACGGTACCAAATAATACAGGAATGATTACCAGTTCTGAACCCATGATATTCAATTTTAATTGTGAAAAAAGGTATTTTGTAATTAGACCTGCTCCATATTAAGTTGGTTACAACTTATTTTAGTTGTAACCTTATCGGATCTTGAGATGTCTAAACAATGTTGTGAATGATTCAAATACAATTTCTGCCTGGCTCGAATTAGCTCGCAAGGGTAATGCAAATGCAATAAATCTCCTGGTCGAAAATCACCAGCAGCTCGTCTATTCAATAACATGGAAAATTCTGGCTCATAAAGAAGATGCCGAGGACGCCGCACAGGAAGCCTTTATCAAATGTTTCCGGAACCTGCATAAATTCAAAGGCGAATCGGCTTTTGGAACTTGGCTTTGCAGCATTGCCTACAGAACTGCAATAGACCTTTTTAACAAAAGAAAAAACAGACTGGCTAGGTATGGTAGCCTGCAAGTTGACATCAATCATAGCGAAGGAGCTACAGTTTCACTGCAAAATGGAACAGAATCCAAGGAAATTAAAGTAATTTTAAAACAAGCCATTGATGCACTGCCTACTGATGATGCGCTGATGATTATGTTGCATTATTACTGGGATATGCCGTTGAGAGAGATTGGAACCGTGTTGCAAATTTCAGAAAACAATGCCAAAGTGAGGCTCCACCGAAGCAGAATTAAACTTCAGGCATTTTTGAAACAAGTAAAAGATTTACAACCTTCCTAAACTGATGATATGATACCAGATACCACTTTAGATAAGCTGCTAAAAGATACCATAGCAGAAAACCTGGTCAAGGATCCCGGAAAGGAATTTACAGCCTCCACGGTTAAAGCTATCGGGAATATGCAATCAGCATCGAAACCGTTACTTTCAGGAAAAGTGATCGCCCTTATCTTTTCGCTTCTGACTGCAGGCACAATAATCCTTGCATTGAATCCTTCGTCCAGCACAAATCTCCCAACCGGATTGTTCAGGTATATATCCTTATCCAGCCTTTTCAACAACATCAATTTCCAAATCAAGCTGGATTCAAATGTGTTGATGATTCTGGTGAGCAGTTGTATCCTCCTCCTTTTACAGCTCACGATGCTGAAAAAAATTATCCTGAAGTGATTCACTTCATGCAAGCGAACCAACCATGTCTCAGATTGTTAACCCATAAACTCCAGTATGTACGCCAGAGAATTTGAAGAAGTAGTCAATAAAAGAAGATCAAACCGGGCATTTGATGAACAAACAGAAGTACCGGATGACATCATCAAAAAAGGACTTGAACTGGCTATCCTATCCCCCAACAGCAGCAACATGCAGCTTTGGGAGTTTCACTGGATCAGCGATAAAGAGTTGCTGCAAGCCATGCATCCGCTTTGTCTCAAGCAGTCGGCTGCAAGAACTGCCAAACACATGGTGGCTTTTGTTACCCGTCAGGACCTTTGGAAGAAGCACGCCAAATGGAATTACAACAATGTCAAAAATACCATAGGCGACCGCGAGCCTAGCAAAAGGGAGAAAAGGGGGTTGGATTATTACGGCAAACTGATGCCCGTTGTCTATCGTCAGGATTGGTTTGGTTTTTCAACCCTGTTCAGAAGGGTATTGTGCTTCGTCATGGGATTGAAAGACCCCTTTGCCCGCATAAGCGGCAGTCGCGACCAGAAAGTAATCGTTCACAAATCATGTGCCCTGGCAGCTCAGACATTCATGCTTTCTATGACAGCCATGGGATATGATACCTGTCCGATGGAAGGCTTTGACCCCATTCGCGTGAAAAAGCTCCTTAAACTGCCCAAAGGTGCTGAAATCAACATGATTGTTGCTGTAGGCAAGGGAACAGAGGCCGGCATTCATGGTGAAAGGAAGCGCTTGCCTTTTGATGAGGTAGTGATCAGATATTAAAAAAGCTTTAGGTCATTTTCGCTGGTAAACTCGGACATAATCCACTTCAAATCTGTTTGGAAATTCAGTTGTTGACGGATCACCTCCGTTGTCACCACCGATAGCCAAATCCAGTAGCATGTAATGTGGTTGTTTGAATGGATTGAATCCTGTGCCATCTTGAAGAATCAGCTTTTCTAGTGAAACTTTGTTCAACAGCACATTGTCAACGTATATGGCAATATACTGCTCATTCCAATCCATGGTCCAGACATGAAATTGACTCGCCCATTGCTGTCCACCCATGGAGTCAATATCAAAGTGCGGGTCAAACCACTTGGTTTTCCCATTTTCACCTTTGGTGGCCACGTTGGCAAGCAACATGCCCCGATAATATTCCATGATATCGATTTCACCATTGGCAGGCCATGGTTTGCTGACCCCCAGGGTCCACCAGGCTGGCCAAAGCCCATTGCGGATATCGATCCTTGCCCGCATCTCAAAAATCCCATACTGCCA
>JBDLUZ010000166.1:0-7589 GCA_039805045.1 Bacteroidota bacterium
CATGGATGTATAAAGCGGTTCTGCAGTCTGGATAAAAAGTGGCCGCTTCGATCCGGCCTTGATTAACCGCTCAGTTGATTCAAAAGTTGATTCATAATTGTTACTGATCACCTTGGGAAATTGGAGCAAATCAGGCACACGATCAAAGAAAACCATGGGCAACCGGGTGGACTCATAGAACTGCTGAAAATGCCCATACCCTTCTCTCCCTGTACATACAGAAATGATTAGCCCGGAAATGAGTCCGTTTTCCAGGTGTTCCAGTACAGCCTTCTCCCGCTCAAGATTTTCATGCGTGAGATAGATGAAGGTATCGTAATGCTTTGACATGGTGACACTTTCGATACCATCCACTGCCAGCGCAAAAAAGTTATTTACAATATCCGGTATTATGACAGCTATCTGCTTGCCCTTTTTCTTCCTCAGGTTACTTGCAAATGGATTAGGCTTGTAATTGTACTTTTTCGCCAGCTCCATAACCCGTTTCTTGGTGCTGGAACTGATTTCATGGCTGTCACCCAAGGCTTTGGAAACTGTTGAGACAGATAATCCCAGTTCCTTGGCCAGCTGAATCATATTGATACCTTTCATCCTGCAATGTTTTTTGAAGCCCCTGGAACAGCTTTAAATTACCGGCAATGCCCATCCTTCACGGAACATCGGTTTCAGCATGCTGTTTGCTTCTGCATCATTGTTGAATTTCTCCTTTGTAGGATTCCAATCCAATGGTCTGTTCAGCCAATATGCGATATTCGCGATATTACAAATTGTGCTGGTACGATGGCCTATTTCAACATCACAGATTGGTTTTGATCCATCCTTAATGGCGTTGAGCCAGTCATAATAATGATCCTGCGAATCATAAAGCCTTGTTTCTCCGGGTTTGATTACTGCTGAAGTAATATTGGCAGGGTCTGAATCCAATATCGATCTGCTGATATCAAGCCTGCCATTCTCACCAATAAATCTTACCCCCTGACCACGGCCAAAGTCTTCATGCTTCATCACTATCCCATTCTCATAAATCAATTGAAGGCCTTTAGGTGTTTTAACAGTAGGAGGAATCAGTTTCACGGGACCACTGTCATCCATACCCAATGCCCATTGTGCAATGTCAAACATATGAGCTCCCCAGTCTGCGATGTAACCACCACCATATTCTTTAAAATTTCTCCAGTTTGGAAAGATATCCTGTTCAACCGGCGGAGCCAGTTCGGGATTGAACTCATTATAGGGGGCCGGACCAACCCATGCATCCCAGTTTAGCCCGGCGCGCAATGGCTTTGCCGGCAAATTATAAGGAACACCCTGATCACCAACAGTAACAATAACTTCTTTTATTTTACCCAGATAGCCGTTTCGAACCAGCTCACACGCATGCCTAAAATTTCTGTTAGAACGTTGCATGCTGCCCGTCTGGAATACAATTTTATTTTTGCGTGCAGCCTTCACCATAGCCCTTCCTTCCTCAACAGTATGCGCCATGGGCTTTTCACAGTACACATGTTTCCCAGCATTGGAAGCTTCAATTGCCTGCATGGCATGCCAATGGTCTGGTGTAGCAATAACTACCGCATCAATATCTTTCCGTTGCAAAATCTCTTTGTAATTATCATAAGAGGTAAAGCCTTTAAAACTGGTGTTACGTCCATCCTTTCTGGCAGAAGCATAGTTTTTTTCCAGCAAAGAATGAAAATAATGAAGTTTATTGAGGTCTACATCTGCCCCCGCTATCACATTGGCTTTATCCCAGAACCTTCCAAGAAGGCCCCTGGCCTGTTTACCCGTTCCGATAAAGCCCAGGTTTATCATATCACTTGGAGCAGTTCTACCGGTACCGCCCAGCACGTGAGCAGGTACTATTGAAAAACCAAATCCAACTGCAGCAGCAGATTTGATGAATGATCTTCTAGTTGACTGTTTGTTAGACATAATTTTCAAATGACTTTTAATAAATGAATATCAGAGATCTTCTATTTTCTTGAATTTCGGTACCAATGACTTCATAACAGACCATGCAATGACGTAAGCTACAGCACAAAATGCAAACATGATGGTATAGCCTGTTTCAATGTGTCCTAAAGCTTTGTAATGGTCAAACAATGCCCCACCAACCTTTGTTGTCAACACACCTCCAATACCTCCTGCCATGCCTCCAATTCCTACTACCGATGCAATGGCCTTATTCGGAAACATATCAGAAACAGTGGTGAATATATTGGCACTCCAGGCCTGATGGGCTGATGCACCAACACCAATCAGTAATACTGGAACCCAGAAACTGATGTCGCCAAGTGGCTGAGCGGCAAGCACCACAAGCGGAAATAGTGCTATTATAAACATAGCTCTCATCCTGCCTTCATATGCGTTATATCCTTTCTTCATAAAATAAGCAGGAAACCAGCCTCCGGCCACACTGCCAATCATAACCATGCTGTACAAGACAACGAGGGGGAGCATGGTTTCTGTACCCGTCATACCGTATTTTTCCTTCAGATAGGCAGGCAGCCAGAAAAGGAAAAACCACCAAACGCCATCGGTCATAAACTTGCCGAAAGTAAAGGCCCATGTTTGATTATACTTGAAAAGCTGCGTCCATTTTACCTTTTCATCTGGTGTTTTTGAAATAATCTCCTCACCTGCTTCACTGGCTGTAATATAAGCATGCTCTTCAGCAGATAAACGCTTTTGCTGTGCAGGAGGAGCATAGTAGAAAAGCCAGAAAAATAGCCATAAAAAGCCTATCGCACCAATGATGACAAACGCCATTTCCCATCCCCATTCCTCAGCAATCCAGGGCACGCTGAGTGGAGCCAGAACAGCTCCAACGTTGGCGCCTGAGTTAAATATACCTGTTGCAAATGACCGCTCTTTCTTAGGGAAATACTCTGCAGTCACTTTAATTGCGGCAGGAAAATTACCCGCCTCACCTAAAGCAAGCAATGCACGGGAAAAAATAAAACCTACAACTGATACCGGAACTGCGGCAATACCAATCCATCCCAGGGTATTTACCAGAAATTCTCCAATGGGTATAGCGAGTGACCATATAATGATTGCCCATGCATATCCACTCTTAGTGCCAAGCTTATCAATCACCCTACCTGCAAAAAGCAGACATAATGCATATGTAAACTGAAAGGCAGAAGCTATGTTGGCATACTGTGAGTTAGTCCAGGAAAATTTCTCCTGAAGCATCGGATACAGAAGACTCAACACCTGTCGGTCAAGGTAATTGATGGTTGTGGCAAAGAAAAGCAGGGCTACTACGGTCCACCTGAAGTTTGTTGCGGTCTTAGGCATGCAAGTTGTTTTACAGTTAGTGGTTAAATGATGACATCAAGATAGTTATTTTCTGAGCAAGGCTGCACCATTGGCTTATTTTCTGCTATAACGTTTTCGTAAAACATCATCTTCAGAAGGGTTCTTTTTTCCGTAATTTACAGAAGATTTCAACGAAAAGAACAAGCCAATATGAAACAACTAAGTTTACTTTTAATTCTGTCTTCATTTATTTTATCCATCTCAGCCATTGCACAGCGTAATTCCCTGAAAAAGGCGCATGTGCTTATCTATACCAAAAATGGCAAGGGATATGTGCATGACAACATCCCTTCTGCAGTTGAGGCTATAAAAAAACTGGGCACCACGTCTGGTTTCAAAGTATCAGTGAGTGACGACCCTTCAATTTTTACGGAAGAAAACCTCAAGCAATATACTTTTCTGGTTTTCCCAAGTACAAATAATGACGTTTTTGACAACGATATGCAAAGATTGGCATTCAGAAGGTATATAGAAGCCGGAGGCGGACTCGTAGGTCTGCACAGTGTAACTGGAACTGAGCGGAACTGGACTTGGTTCAAAATGCTTATTGGATGTACTTTTTCCTGGCATGCCAAATTTCAGAAATTTACTGTTCGCAATATAGACCCAACACATCCAGCAATGAAGGGTGTTCCACTCACCTGGGAACGTCAAGATGAATTGTATTTTGGAAAAGAACTTTATCCTGTTACGCAGGTCATGATGGCTCACCAATTCAGTACCCTGGATCAATCCCAGAAAGACCTGATCAAACAACACGCCGGTACCTACCAGGAATACTACCCTGCTGTCTGGTATAACAGATTTGAAGGCGGTCATGCCTGGATCAGCACACTCGGACACAGCAAGGAAACCTACAGTGATCCTGTTTACCTCAATCACCTCCTGCAGGGATTGCAATTCATGGCCGACCAGGTAAAGAGCATTGATTACAGCAAGGCTTCTGCAACGAACCGTAATGATGGTTTAAAAAAATAATTAATTGCATGAAAATCAAATCAATCCTTTTGCTGATGGCATCACCGGTTTTCAGTTTTGCACAGCAAAATATCAAACTCATTACATTAGACCCAGGACATTTTCATGCTGCACTGATACAGAAAAGCATGTATCCACAGGTTGATCCTACAGTGCATGTTTATGCGGAAGCCAGTCGGGACCTCGACCTACACATGGAAAGGATTACAGGCTATAACAAGCGAACTGCTGAACCTACTGCCTGGAAACAGCAGGTATATACCGGAAAAGATTTCTTCCAAAAGATGATCGACGAGAAAAAAGGAAATGTTGTTGTGCTTGCCGGTAACAACAGGCTTAAAACAGATTATATCCTGACTTCTGTTGGCAAAGGATTCAATGTCTTTGCAGATAAACCAATGGCCATTGATACCAAAGGCTTTGAAAAACTCAAAAAAGCCTTTGCTGTAGCCCAAAAAAGCAATGTACAGCTTTATGATATCATGACTGAAAGGTATGAGATCACGACCATGTTGCAGCGCGCTTTTTCAATGCAGCCTGAATTGTTCGGCACACTTGAAAAAGGTAGCCCGGAAGATCCTTCTGTAACCAAAATTAGCGTACACCACTTTTACAAATACGTATCCGGCAGCGTTCTGACCAGACCATCCTGGTTTTTTGATGCCAGCCAGCAGGGTGCAGGCATAGTTGATGTTACTACACATCTGGTTGATCTCATACAATGGGAATGCTTTCCAGAACAGGTCATTGATTACAAAAAAAATATTAAAATCCTGAATACCAGAAGCTGGACAACACCTGTTTCTGTAAGTGAATTCACTACTGTTACCAAAGAACCGGTACCGGATTATTTCAAACCCATCACCGATGCAGCCGGCAATATCCAAGTCAATTGCAATGGAGAATTCACCTATGCCATCAATGGCGTGCATGCTAAAGTATCTGTTGTATGGAACTACAAAGCCCCTGAAGGAACCGGCGATACACATTACTCACTGATGCGGGGCTCGAATGCTTCCCTGATCATCAGGCAAGGTAAAGAAGAAAACTTCAAGCCCACTCTTTACATCGAACCAAGGTCAGCATCTGCCAATATTGAACCAACACTTAACGCCGCCCTTGCCGAAGTAAGCAAAACATTTCCTGGCATTACTGCCGTTAAAATTGACAAAGGTTGGGTGATTAAAGTTCCAGAAAAATACAACGACGGACATGAAGCACATTTTGCCCAGGTAACGAAAAAATACCTTGATTACCTGCAAAACAAGAATATGCCTGCTTGGGAAATCCCTAACATGATAGCCAAATATTATACTACAACCAAAGCCAAGGAAATGGCCGAAAAACAATAATGAAAACCTTTTGCAATATATTCAGTCTGCTTATCCTGATTCAGTTTTCTGCTGCTGCTCAGACAACCCAGGATATCAGTTCAGGAGCAGCCAGAAATATATTTGATATCTTAAGAACAATACCGGGCATTGAAATATCTTCAGGCACCAGTATCAAAGACCAGCCAAAGGTTTACATCCGGGATGCCAGGAATATGAAAGGAAAAATTCCAGCAATATTTGTTCTTGACAAAGCCATTTATGAGGGTGATATCACCATGATTAATCCAATTGATGTTGCAGACATCACAGTTCTTAAAGATGCCGCATCTGCAGCAGCTTATGGAGCAAGGGGGTTTGGAGGCGTTGTGCAGATTACAACAAAATCAGGAAATGCATCTGTACCTCCGGCAGTCAATACATTCAATAAATCTGCCTATCAATATTTCATCACTAAAAACATAGACCTCAGAGTAATAGGCAAAGACGGAAAGACACTGACTACAGGAGTGATTAGCAAAGAAACTGATAGCAGCATCATCATACGGAAAAAGGAAATACTCAAAAAAAACATAGAAAAAGTAGAAATAATACCACAGTAAAATGAAGGCACTCAGACAAACATGGCGCTGGTTCGGACCAAACGATCCGGTTTCCCTACAAGACATCAGACAAACTGGAGCAGAAGGCATTGTAACAGCACTTCATCATGTGCCACACGGTGATGTGTGGACCTATGAAGAAATTATTGAGCGAAAAAAACTCATCGAATCATATCAGCTTACCTGGGATGTGGTTGAAAGTGTTACCATACACGAAGAGATTAAAACGCGGACTGGTGATTACATGAACTGGATTGAAAAGTATAAGGAAAGTCTCAGAAACCTGGCTAAAGCAGGCTTGAGGGTTATCACTTACAACTTTATGCCAGTAAACGACTGGACGAGAACTCAACTGGATTACCTGATGCCAGATGGATCAAAAGCACTTTATTTCAACTGGGTTGATCTGGCAGTATTTGACATCTATATCCTTCAACGCAACAATGCAAGCGCTTCATATCCTGAACACATTGTATCAGAAGCGAAGACAAGACATGCCTCCTACTCTCAGGAAGAGCTGGAACAACTGGCTGGCGTTGTGATGTTTGGTATTCCCGGAGAGAAAAAGGTAACGGTGGAAAATATGAGAGAAAAACTGTCGAGGTACGATCATATCAATGCAGATGTACTGCGCAGCAACCTTGTTTTCTTTCTTCAGCAGATCACTCCACTTTGTGATGAACTGGGACTGCAACTGGCCATTCATCCGGATGATCCTCCCATGGATATTCTCGGTCTTCCTCGCATCGTAAAAAACATGGATGACCTCCAATTTATCATAGATTCCGTTCCCAATAAAAGCAATGGCATCTGTTTTTGTACAGGTTCACTCGGTGCCAATCCAAACAACAACTTACCAGAAATGGCCAGGTCACTAGGCACCAGAATCCATTTCACACACCTCAGGAACACCAAAAGAGATGCAGCAGGTAATTTCTTTGAAGACGACCATCTTGCAGGTGATACGGATATGTATGCCGTTGTGAAAGAATTACTCGCCATCCAGCAAGAAGTTCCCCAACAAATTTCTTTCCGCCCAGATCATGGCCATCAGATGATTGATGATCTCAATAAAGTAACCAATCCTGGCTACTCCTGTATCGGCAGGTTGCGCGGACTAGCTGAAATCCGCGGATTGCAATTGGGTATTCTTAGAAATATGGAGAGAAAATAGGGATGAGGGATGAGGGACAAGTCACGAGTGACGAGCTTGCCAACCACAGGTTGGTGAACCTGCCGTAGGCAGGTGACAAGTGGAAAGGCCAGAAGCATAACCGACAACCCATAACCGACAACCCATAACCGACAACCCATAACCGACAACCCATAACAACTAATTATAAACATATACTAG
>JBDLUZ010000167.1:0-4629 GCA_039805045.1 Bacteroidota bacterium
GTAGCCCTTTTGGGTACAGTATTGGGTATGATCAAATCATTCTCTGCACTTGGTGAAGAGGGTGGATCAGGCGCTGCTGCTGAGCTTGCCGTTGGTATCTCTGAAGCATTGTATAACACAGCACTCGGTATCGGTACATCTTCTGTTGCCCTGATGATGTACAACGTGTTTACAACTAAGATCGATTCAATCACTTATGGTATTGACGAGTCTGGTTTCACATTGACCCAGAGCTTCGTTTCTCAGTACAAGTAATTTGGTTTTTTTCATTCTCTTGTGGAATGAAGAAATTCCAGCATCTAAATCTTAAATAAGTAAACATGCCAAGTGTCAAATTAAAAAAACATGCACCGGATAACGACATGACTCCATTCGTGGATATTGCGTTCCTTATCCTGTCGTTTTTCATTATGGCAACAAAGTTCAAGCCTGAGGAACCTGTTGAGGTGACAACACCTAATTCGGTTTCTTCCCAGGCGTTGCCTGAGAAAGATGCCTTCATGGTATCAATCGACAAGGATGGCAGGGTTTTCGTTTCCATGGATAATCCACAGGCACGTCAGTTGCTGATTAGCAACCTGAATACAACAAGGAATCTTGGACTTACACCAGCTGAAATCAAAAACTTTATCAATGCGCCTAGCGTTGGAGTTCCTTTTAGTCAGATGAAGAGTCTTCTTTCCCTTGATCCGGAAGATGAAAACAATAAAAATGCCATCAAAGCTCAGCCGGGTATTCCCTGTGCTGATTCTACCGGAGGTGAATTATACTATTGGGTACGTGATGCCCTGGTTGCCTATTCCGGTAAAAAGCTTAACCTGCTGATCAAATCTGATAACAGTACAAAGTATCCTGCTTTCAAGAATGTGCTGAATGCCTTCAAGAAGAACGACCAGAATAAGTTTCTGCTTGTTACTTCTCCAGAGGATGCACCTGCAGGAACAGCTCTGTTTGTTACCCGTCAGAAGCAGATTGGCGGAGGGAAGTAATATTATTGTGAATTGAATTAAACTAACGATTATGGCAAGTATAGACTCAGGTGGAGATGGCGGTGGACACAAAAAGGGTCCGGGTGTCAAGAAAGCGAAAAAGATGTCCACGAAGGTGGACATGACTCCCATGGTGGATCTTGGCTTCTTGCTCATCACATTCTTCATCTTTACATCAACCATGTCTCAGCCTACAGCCATGAACTTGTTCATGCCCAAGGATGTGGATAAGCCCGAAGACCAGAACAAAGTAAAGGAGTCTGGGGCATTCACCATCATGCTTGGTAAGGATGATGTGGTTTATTATTATGCCGGACTAGATCCGACACAAATTCAAACAGCAACCTTCAAAACCATCAGGGAAGAAATCATCCGCAAAAAGCAGAGCACCAATCCGGAAGATCTTGTAATGATTATCAAGCCAACTGAAGATGCCACGTACAAAAATACGGTGGATATTCTGGATGAGATGACCATCAATGAGATCAAGCGCTATGCAATGGTTGATATTTCCGATACGGAAATGCAATTGATCAAGGCAACAGAGGCCGCTGCCGGGATCAAATAATTTGTGGAAATTGAAGGAATCTGAATCAAATTAAAAAACGTTACCATGGATGCAAACAAAATACTAAGTGCCGATCTGATCGACCTCATTTTCGAGGGACGAAACAAGAGCTATGGTGCTTATGAGCTCCGCACAGGGTATAACAAAAGGTTGAGGAATTCTTTATTCCTGACTGTTGCCCTTGGCGCGGTGATACTGCTTGCTTCCTTCATTTCCTCTTTAGATCTCGGTCCAAAAAAAGGACAGGTTCAGATCAAGGAGGTGCAATTGGAGGAGATACAGCAGGAAGAACAACCCGAACCACCACCTCCACCTCCTCCGAAGCCACCAGAGCCTCCAAAGGTTGAGATGGCTAAGTTTACACCACCTAAAGTGGTGAAGGATGAAGAGGTGAAGGAAGAAGAGAAGCCACCAGAAATCGAAAAGCTGGAGGACACTAAAATCGGAACCGTTAACCAGGAAGGTTTGAAAGACGAGGGTATCGTTGCTCCTCCTGTTGAAGACAAGGGTGGTGTAGTTGAAGCCCCCAAAGAAGATGATTCCGACAAGGTTTTCCAGAAGGTCGAAATCGACGCTGAATTCCCGGGTGGAACGTCTGGATGGACACGCTACGTAACAAGGCAGATTGAGCGTAACATCGATGACCTTCAGGATGATGGACGCTCTGGTACAGTAGTGATATTGTTTATTGTTGATAAGGAAGGCGGTGTGAGTGAAGTGCGTGCACTTCCTTGCAGTGAGGCTGGAGTGGGCAACTGTTTGCCTCCGAACTCAAAGCTTGCCGAAATAGCAGTAGACGCTATCCGGAAGGGACCAAAGTGGAAGCCCGCCATTCAGAATGGTCGCCAGGTTAAGGCATACCGCCGTCAGCCTGTTACCTTCCAGCTCGCTGAAGAATAACTGATCCCAAACAGATCAATACAAGCCGTTCCATAATCTGGAACGGCTTTTTTTATTGCCCGTGCAAATGGGTTATTTTTGCTTTATGTCGGCTAACTGGAATGATATCATTGTTGCGCTTGCCACCCCACCCGGCGTGGGAGCAATTGGGGTAATCCGCCTGAGCGGTTCGGGTGCTATTGATTTGATAAACAGTTTGTTTCCCGCTAAAGACCTTACCGCTGTTCCGGCAAATACCCTTCATGTAGGAGTTTTACAGGATGAATCAGGTCGCTTGGATGAAGTGGTGTTATCGGTTTTCAAATCACCCCGGTCCTACACGGGTGAAGATGTGGTGGAAATTTCCTGCCACGGCTCTGCCTTTGTACTTAAACAAGTGATGGAAGCTTGTATTAGGCGTGGTGCCAGGATGGCTAAACCGGGTGAGTTCACCATGCGTGCGTTTTTACATGGTAAAATGGATCTGGTTCAGGCTGAAGCAGTTGCTGATCTCATTGCGGCCGAGACTAAAGCGGCACAGGAAACAGCTTTACATCAGGTGCGGGGTGGGTTTTCGCATGTGCTCACTGCCATGCGGGAGGAACTGATTCAATTTTCGGCTTTAATTGAGCTGGAACTTGACTTCTCCCAGGAAGATGTGGAGTTTGCAGATCGCAGCAGGCTTCGGGAATTGCTGGGGAAGTTGGACAAGACCACCCATGATTTGTTGGTTTCTTTTGACTTGGGTAATGTTATCAAGCAAGGAGTAAGTGTAGCGATTATTGGCAAACCCAATGCCGGGAAATCAACGTTGCTCAATGCCCTGCTCAATGAAAACAGGGCCATTGTGAGTGCCATTGCCGGCACAACAAGAGATACAATCGAAGAAGTGCTGAATATTGGTGGCATTCTTTTCAGGCTCATCGATACTGCCGGAATCCGGGAGGGTGCAGACGAGATTGAAGCCATAGGCGTGGAGCGCAGCAGGGCGAAAATGAAAAGCGCAGACCTTGTCATTTACCTTTTCGATGTGCATGATACTGCACCAGATGAATTAAAGGCCCTTCAGGTACAATTGCAGGCCGACTGCAGGAGTTTCGTCTTGGTAGGCAATAAAGTGGTTGACTTGAGTCGCCAGGCCAGCCTTGAGGCTCTTTTTGGCCTTGAAGACATATTGTGGATTGCTGCAAAAGAGGAGATGGGTTTGGAGAAACTCAAACAGGCTTTGTTGGACAAGGTCAGTTCCGGTGCTTTGAATAGTGAAGGCACCATTGTGACCAATGCCAGGCATTACCAGTCTCTTCAGCAAGTGGCAACCAGTATTGAAGCCATTCGGAATGGTATGGAACAAGGTTTGCCCGGCGATCTCCTTGCCATAGATATCCGTAAGTGTTTGTACCACCTCGGAGAGATCACAGGCAGCATCTCCAATGAAGACCAGTTGGATTTCATCTTTAGCAAGTTTTGTATTGGAAAGTAGCCCCCCGCCAATAATATAGAATTGTTAACACCACGATGGATCTGTGATATTGGGATATATTTGCTTTAGAAATACTTTATAGTAACATTATGTCAAAACAGGTGAAGGTCTCGGTGCTGATGGCTGTCTACAATACAGATTTTGCTTATACAAAAAGAGCCATTGATTCTGTCTTAAACCAAGATTTTCAGGATTTCGAGCTTATAATCATAGACGATGGCAGTACGGAAAACAACCGTGATTCTTTAACTGCATACGTTGAAAGGCATGAAGATAAGATCGTTTACATACGGCATGCAAATCAGGGTCAAGCCGTATCAATCAATCGCGGCGTGCTAAACAGCACTGGTGAATTCATTACAATAATTGACAGTGATGACGAATACAAACCTTCCCATTTGAATGCATGTCTCCAGGAAATCAAGCACTTCGATCTCATGTGCTCTACCTCGGAAACCATCGTGGATACCATTGAAGATTACTACGTGCCAGATAAAAATGATTTGGATAGAAATATTCATCTGGATGATGTTGTTCTTTTTGGCACCCTATTCGGCAGTAGAAAAGTTTTTTTAAGTATTCCCTTTCAGGGTGGTTTTGCTGCTGACTCTGCCTTTTATGAAAAAGCGAGTGCTCAGTTTCAAGTCAAAAAAGTTGACCTGAGAACTTATATCTATTACAGGAATAATGCCAATAGTATTTGTTCTATTTTA
>JBDLUZ010000168.1:0-4625 GCA_039805045.1 Bacteroidota bacterium
GAATAATTATTTCTCTTTTCAACACTACCTCGCTATTTTTGTTATACCCAAAATAAAACTGTTTATGAAAAGGATTTTATTCTTCGCTGTTTTAGCCCTCTCGGTTTCAGCAACTCAAGCACAAAGTGGAAAGATAAAAGGTCAAAACCTAGGACTTCAATTTACTTTACACGATCATAAGACAGCTTCCGAACTGGATAATAAAGGAACAAGTTTTGTTCTTGGAGGTACAGATTGGAAAAAGTTGAGCAGGATGCGTCCGGGAATTGCTGTTACTTATACAGAAGGTCTTAACGATCATTTTGACTTTAATGCCAGACTCGGATTTTCTTATCTTGAATATACCTTGTCTAACAAACCATTTGCCACGAGCACAGGATCAAAGGCTTATTTTGAAGCTGACGCCAACATTCTCATGAAACTTACTACAGACGATTATTGGGTTTCTCCATTTTTGTCCCTCGGCGCTGGTGCTTCTAATTGGAATGGTTATTATGGAGCTTATATTCCGGCCGGTGCTGGTTTGCAGGTTAATTTATATGATATTACCTATTTCGTTATACAGGCACAGTACAGGAGCCCTGTTACCGCCAATGTTTCAGGTAATTTGTTTTACAGTTTTGGCATTGCTGCCAATATTGGTAAGAAATAGTTTCTGTTCAATAAAATATTTTCAAAAGGACTAGCCTCAGGTTAGTCCTTTTGATTTCCACCAAATACCCTGTTTAATCCACCTTTTCTTTTATTAACTGAGTCTTTCACTTTGGGTAAAGGTGTTTTGTCTTTTTCCGGTATAGCTGTTGGTTTTGGATTGTCTTTGGTACTGATAACTTCATCAAACCGCTGTGATTCAGTTACAACTTTTTCCTTGCCATCGCTGATTGGAATTTCTATATACTCATTCCCGGGGATTTGTTCATCACCTTCTATGGGCAAGATCTCAGACTGTTCTTCAGCAGGGGAGTAATCAAAGATGACTTCATTTTGCATGTTTGCCGGAGGAATAAATGTAGCTCCTGGGTCAATATTCAGGCTCTTATCGTTAAAAACCTGCTGATAATAATAGGCCCAAGCTGGCATTGCCATCTGAGATCCACCTGAAGTGTACAACATTCTAAGAAAAGGATCGTCACATCCAACCCATACGCCAGACAAAAGCTGTGGACTGAATCCTATGAACCATCCATCAGCATTGTCATTTGTAGTCCCTGTTTTTCCTGCAACTTGTGCGGCTAAGCCATACGCACCATGCAGGGCTCTTGCCGTTCCAAAATCTGCTACGCCCTGTAACATTTTAGTCATGATATAGGCCTCACTTTCGCTGATAACTTCCTTGGTATCGGCCCTGAATGAAGCCAGCACATTGCCGTTTCTGTCTTCAATACGGCTGATAAAAATTGGTTTTACATTGAAGCCGCGTCCGGGGAACATACTGAATACCTGAACCATTTCAAACAATGATAAATCGGCAGATCCAAGTGCAATAGATGCATATGGAGGTATTTTGCTCACAACGCCACATTGTTTTGCAAAATCTATGGTGCGTTGAATGCCTAACTCATTAATCAGGTGTACGGCAGGAGGGTTTTTTGAAAAAGCCAATGCGATGGCCATTGCACCACCATCCCCATCAATCATTTTTCCTCCCATATCAATAGGACCACCTGGCAGGAGCGTCTCAGGCCTGTATCCATTCATGACACCCAATGTATACAGTATCGGTTTGAATGTTGATCCTACCTGTCTTTTGGTGTTTACATTGACGTGGTCATATTTGAATCTTTTAAAGTTGCTTCCACCTACCCATGCTTTTACTTCTCCAGAAAAAGGATCCATAGAGAGTAAACCAATTTGCATGATTTGCTTATGGTATTTAATGGAGTCAATAGGACTCAGCAAGGTATCCGTTTCGCGTTTTTCATTCCAGGCAAAAACTTTCATGTTGATAGGCTTACTGAAAGACGCCATTATTTCATCTTCAGTTAATCCGTCTTCTTTCAGATTTCTCCAGCGTTCTGATTGTTTAATGGCATATTCAAGTACTGTTTTACCTTCTTTGGATTTCCAGACTGATCCATTTTTGATATTGGGCTGACTGTGAAATACTTTTTGCAGGTTTTGCATATGCCGGTAAACAGCTATTTCTGCATATTCCTGCATGCGCGGATTGATAGTTGTAAATATCTTTAATCCATCCTTATAGATGTCGTAGGGCTCTCCGGTTTTGGGATTTTCATGTTCCTTGCACCAAGTCTTGATTTCATCTCTTAAAATTTCCCTCAGATAAGGCGAAATACCAGAGTTTTCATCAAGCCTCAAATACTTAAGCTTGATTGGTGCAATTTTTAATGCCCTGGATGCTTCTTTATCGAGGTAGTTATTCCTAACCATCTGATCAATCACAATATTCCTTCTGGCCATTGAATATTTTGGATTGCGACGCGGATTATAGCGGGTGCTTCCCTTTAGTAAACCTACCAAAACGGCGGCTTCTTCAATTTCAAGCTGACCGGGTTCTTTCTGGAAGTAGGTTTTTGCTGCATTACGGATACCATAAATCTCATCCCCGTATGTTACCATATTCAGATAAAGGGTAATTATTTCTTCTTTTGTGAGGTTCCTTTCCAATTTGATGGCTACTATCCATTCCTTGAATTTTTCTATAACCCTGCCAACACTTTTACGACTTTCCTGGCCAAGCAGTGCCTTTGCTGTTTGTTGTGTGATTGTACTGGCTCCACCTTCTCGGCCTAAAAAAACAACAGCCCGTACAAGACTTTTGATATCTATGCCAGAATGGTCATAAAAACGTTCGTCTTCTGTTGCAATCAATGCATTGATCACATTGGGAGAAATATCTTGGTACTTGACATTGATTCTGTCTTTCTGGTAATATTTCCCCATCAGGGTTCCATCATCGGCATAGATCTCCGAGGAAGACATCATGGAAGGATTTTCCAGTTCATCAATGGAAGGTAGTTTTCCAAAAACACCCACGTAGATTAAAACGATTAATAAAAAAAACGCACACCATCCATAGAGAAAAACTTTCCAGAATGTGCGGACTGACCTGCTTATTGCCTGTGGCTTAGTTGCTTTACCTGACATGAGGTAAAACTAATCAAAAGACATGTCTTTCATGAAAAGGAATCCTTAAAATTTTCCAGGAAACTGTGTCTTGATGAATTTGATGAAGTTGTCGGTTTTTTCTTCTTCCATCATGGTTTTGAGATGATCTGGAGAAAGAATATAAAGTTTGTATTTGTCGGCTGGGAGCCATGGGAAAATTTCCTTGGAAGCAATAGGGGCAGTCTGATCGAAATAACTTACGGCTTCTGCAGCATTCTGGAAGAAACTGATGATGATAAAGGGCGTATTGCCAATCTTGTCATTATTTACCGTAAACTCATTTTCCGGGTATTTGATGCTGTGATAGCGGGCGAGTGCACGTTTTGCTTCATTGATGTAAACAATGTCTACATTATTCATCAACATGATTACAGCATGTGGCGCATTGGCATTAAATGTATATCGGTCATTTTGCACAGGTGCAGGCAGCACTGCAGGTTCAGGCAGTTTTAATTTCGAACTATCTCTGACCGGGCTTTCAATTGCTGCCACCTGATTCTTAACTGCAGGTTCAACTGGTTTGACTGTTTTTTCTGACGGATCAATTTTTTTAAGCAACTGGCTGTTATCGGCCAAGCTTATACTGTCTTCTTTTACCCTTACAACAGACATGCTTGTGAGTTCTTTTTCAATTTCACTTCGTCTTCTGACCACATCTGCCAGCTGAATAGCTTTTGGTGCCAATGGAGATGTAGGGAAGAGCTGACTGATCATTTTTAATGTTGTAATGGCGATACTGTCTTCTCTAGATTTGACATAATACACAGCCTCAATATACATTAGCTGGGGCGTCCATGCAGTTTGCCCATATACTGAGTCGGCATTTTTTTTCGCTGCAACTGCCGCCATGAAATCACCAGCCAGAAACTGGTCGTAAATTTTTTGATAGGTTACCGTTGCTGCAGACGATTTTTCATTAATCTTTTTGGCAGACAATTCCGGGTTGCGTATTTTTTGGAGGAGTTCTCCTGAAGGGTTAACCTGTTCGAGCTGTGCTGTGTAACGCTTGGCTTTGTCACTAAGCCCGGTTTCGTTGCAACAGATGGCAAGGTCAAATAGAACCAGTTCGAGTTCAGGGTGATTGCTGTTGGATTGAAGAAGGGTTTCATGCCATTGTACCGAAGATGCACAATCTCCCAGCTTGTTTTTATAAATCAGGGCTAATTGTCTTGCAGCATTTGCTTTTCTTGCATTTGATTCCTGGAGGCTTTTAGCAGTTAACGGAAGGTCTTTTGCCAGTTTTTCTACTGATGGGGTATCATCTTCCTCTACAGCCTGTTGTTGAACTATTCTTGATCTTGATACAATGGGTCTGGCTGATGTTGTACCTGATCCGCTTCTTCTCCAATTATCTTCATTTGGTCTGCTTCCCCATTTCAACTGAAAGGCCTGTGTACCCTGCGCTTTAAGTGCAGGGTTATTGAAATACCATTCTCCCTTCTGTTGTACAGCAGGGAAAAGTGAACCGGTGAGATCTTCCGGAAACCTTGTCCTTT
>JBDLUZ010000169.1:0-11212 GCA_039805045.1 Bacteroidota bacterium
GGTGGTGCGTTTTTTGGTAATGCACCCTGTATGGGGAGTGCATGGGGTTTGAACTACCTCGCACGGTTGAAATATTTCATGACTGCTACGGGTTTTGACCTTTTTGAGAATGACGGGCCATACCCTGGAGATGTTTGTGCATCAACGGTTCATCCCGGACACAAAGGTCTTGAAGATTCCCAGTGGCGTCAGATGGAATTGCAAAAAGGATTGTACCGCTGGTGCAATGAAAATGGCATTTATGTGAATGCTCCGGATTGGTATTTCCTTGATGGTACACACAAGATTGCAGTAGGATACCGCGAAGTTAATTTTTCCCTGAGCAGGGAACAGCAGATGATTCTGAACAGACAAAATATCCATGATGGAACCAAGGAAAAGCTGCCTTCCATGGGATGGGGTTTTGTTCCGCTCACAAGGTACCAGGGTGGTGGTCCTGAGGCAGTGCTTGAGCCACTCAAAGACCACCTGAAAGAATATGAGCAATTGATGGTGCAGTATTACGGTGCAGGTGTTCAGGCCTGTTACAGGGGCCCAAGGCTTTATGATACAGACAGTACACGCAAGTTGGTAACCAATACGGTTGCATGGTACAAGAAATACAGAGATATCCTGAATGCGCCCATGGTTCATTTGCGAAGGGCTGACGGCCGAGATTGGGATGGGTGGATGCATGTTAGTCCCACACTCAAAGACCGTGCATTTGTGTTGCTATTCAATCCCACCAGCGAAGTATTGAAAAGGATAATTAGGCTGCCTCTTTATTATACAGGATTGAAGGATGCTGCATTAGTGAGGTTGAAAGACAAGCAGGAGCTGATGGTCAGGCCCGGTCATGACCGCAGCATTGAACTCACCGTAAACATTCCACCGGGCGGTTATACCTGGTATGTGATTCGTTAAGTTGAGTAGTTTTTTTATAATAAACTATTGAAATAATAGATTAATCCGAATAAAGTCTATAACTTTGGTAGACAATAAGAGAATGTCACGTGGCCGAGGGGATAGGCAGAGGTCCACAAAACCTCCGATGGCGGTTCGACTCCGTCCGTGGCGTCAGGGAATCAACGATTCTTTTGGGAGTTGAAAAGGCTGCATTTGCAGCCTTTTTTTATTTCAGGAACAAAATCTTAGGTTATGCACCTAGGATGTATTTTTAAGTCGGTATCTTTTCAATCCGAATGATTAAAATAAGTGTCTGATGTTCATGATATCTGCTATCAGGATTCATATCCTGTTACTTGCTGCCTGTCTGTTTACTGTAAACCTTTTTGGGCAATTTCAGCGTCCTAATATCCTCCTGATCCTTACGGACGATCTTGGAAAGGGAGATATGGGATTTTCCGGTGGTGAGATAAGAACACCAAACTTGGATGCTTTGGCCAAAGGTGGATTGATTTTGAACCATTTTTATGCCAATTCCACAGTTTGTTCTCCCAGCAGGGCTTCTTTGATGTCTGGGAGGTATCCTGACATGGTTGGTGTGCCTGGCGTCATCAGGCAACAGCCACAAGATTCATGGGGTTTTTTGGATCCCACAGTTGCACTTTTGCCAGCATACCTCAAAATGGCAGGATACCAAACCGGAATGATTGGTAAATGGCATCTTGGTCTGGAAAATCCGAACCTGCCCAATGTTAAAGGGTTTGACTATTTCAAAGGTTTTTTAGGGGATATGATGGATGATTATTATCACCACCGAAGACAAGGAGTGAACTGGATGCGTCTCAATGACCAGGAAATTGATCCTGAAGGTCATGCAACTGAATTGTTTACCAACTGGGCAATTGAATGGATTGATCAAAGCAACGTACAATCAAAACCTTTTTTTCTTTTTCTCTCATATAATGCTCCTCATTTTCCCATTCAACCCCCTGCAGTTTCTTTGAATGATGTCCGCTCACGTTATCCTACTCTTAGTGATGAACGTCAGCGTAATGTTGCACTGGTAGAAGACCTTGATGCACAAATTGGACGTGTAATTCGGGCATTGGAAAAAAGCAAACAACTTGATAATACCTTGATCTTGTTTGTGTCTGATAATGGTGGGTCTCTGCCCCATGCGCAAAGTAATGGTCATTTGCGCGGAGGGAAACAGGATTTTTTTGAGGGGGGTATTCAGGTCCCCGCATTTGTTTTCTGGAAAGACAAGATTTCTTCGGGTAAAGTCAATCAGGATGTTATGCTGCACATGGATATACTGCCAACTCTTCTTGATGTTGCAGGATCAAAAATACCTTCAGGATTAGATGGAATAAGCTTTTGGCAATCCTGGATGGGAAAGACATTTACTACAAATGACAGGACACTGTTTTGGGTGAGGCGTGAAGGTGGCGGATACAATGGGATGGCCTATTATGCTGCACGTAATGGTAACCATAAGATTTTTCAGAATCATCCACAGGAACCTTTTCAATATGTTGATTTGCAAAGTGATCCTTTAGAGCGAAATCCTGTTCCGGCTGCGTCTGTTGCTGATGGAAAGTTCTTGATGAAGGCTTTGATGGAACATATCAGAAACAGCGGTGCCATTCCCTGGCAAAAACCTGGAATGGCACCGCGAGTAAAAAATAAGCTGTAATTAATTCTTTAACCTGATATCATCAAGTTCAGTGCGCTTGCCACTTCTGATGACAATTTCTTTCAGTGTAACTGTTTGTTTGCCCCTGGCTTCAATAGTGACCGTATATGAATGAACCAGGTTTGATACCCCTGATTTTAAATTTACCATCCTTACTGTCTGAGTAGGCTGAATATGTATCCCCCTGGGCATTGGATAAAGCAATTTTTGCCTTTAGTCCTTCAGGTTTGATTTCTCCTTCCAGTTCTCCAAATTTGATGTTGCCAAACGGTCTAAGGAAAGGACGCAATACATATTTGCCGTTTTCAAAAAACACAGACTGGTCAACAACAAAGTCTATACGAATATTTTGGAGATTACGAACTGTATCATCATCGCAGTGGTCGTCGTCAATTTTAATGTACAGGAGGTTGGGTACCCTGGTCATGACAGTGAGTGGATGAGTTGTGCCAAGTGAGTCAACAACGGCACTGTTGGGGCCAAGTGTAAACCTTACTTTTTCAATCTCAGTAGGTATGGTGGTGCTTCCCAGCAGCAATTCTGCACCATTCTGCAACTTGAGCACATCTACACGCTGCGCTGTAAACCCAATGTCTTTCCATTCACCATAATCATCCTTTTTTTGTTTGTGGTCATCGTCATCGTCGTCTTTATCATCGTCGTCATCATCGTCAACGCCAGATGAATCACTGTCAACTTTTACTTCCACTTTCAGGATGTCGATGTATACGTTTTTAAAATTCCATGGGGCATCGCTCAGGTAAATGTCAACCTTTTTGTTTGAGGTTGAATTTGTGAGTTTACTTGATTTTTCGCAAGACGAAAATGAAACGAAAAAAGATAAAACAATAAAAAGGATTAGGATATTGGTCTCTTGGATTAATTTGACCAAAGTTTTCATAAATAAAATTTGAGGATAAAAGTAGATAAAATCGATATAAAATCAGAATTTATTCATCTTTTTCAAATCCAGATAGTTTTTACGTTTCTTTTCATCCATTTTTTCAATCGCATAGCGCAACATGGTTCTGGGCATCACTGCTGCGTGTTCGTCCAGGAATTCTTCAATGGCCAATGGGTCTCTTTTCCAGGCTTCGCGCAGCATCCAGCCGATAGCCTTGTGCATCAGGTCATGCGGATGATGGAGCAATATTTCACTCAATTGCAAGATGTCTTTCAGGTCGTTTTTCCTGATGAAATGCCAAGTGGCCACAACCGCAATCCGGTTTTTCCAGAGCGAATCACTGCTTGCAAAGGTGTATAGCAATGTTCTGTCCCTATTCTCCAGATACGCACCCATGATGATATGGGCCGATGAATCGACGAGGTCCCAATTATTGACCCTTTCTGCCTTGCTGACGTAAAGGTCAAACCATTCTTTTTCAGTTCCGATTTTCTTTGAACTGTTGAAGTGCAGACAGAGTATGAAAAGTGCTGTCAGCCTCTCTTCATGATAGGGGCTATCCAGAAGCTGGATGATCGTCTCCTTGCTTGTAGTAGCGAAGTGTCTTTTGGCTACGGCACGCTGGTCTGGCACAACAATACCATGAAATAGATCGCCTTCACCATATTGGCCTTTTCCGGTTTTGAAGAAACGTGGAAGGAATGCAGCCTTTTCTGGCTGAATCAATGATTTCAGTTCATTTGTGATAGCCGAATAGGTACCTGTCATGCTGCCAGTGTTTTCAGGGCTTTCACAAATTTATCCAGTTCTTCAATTGTTGTATAAACGTTTGGTGTAATCCTGCAACCAAAAACATTGGCTCCATCAATGGCTACCGTAAAGATCTTGTGTTCATCTAGTAGTCTTTTTGCCAGATCGCCGGGTTTGATTCCTTCAATACCCACATTGGCAATGCCACAGCTTCTTGCGGGGTCTTCCGGGGTGTTCAGGATGATCCGGGGTGTTTTCCTGACCCGGGAGGTCCAATATTGCTGCAGAAACCGAAGCCTCGCCTCTTTTCGTTCTGCCCCAATCATGTTGTAGTAATCAATGGAATCAGCAATGGTGAGATCTGTATGGGCGGGATGGGTACCTGTATGGCTGATGCGGAGAATTTTATTAGGGTCTTTTTCCCATCCAACAATCAATGGCCACAGTTCGGGCATCCGTTGTTGGTTAACATAAAGTAATCCGGCCCCCAGTGGTGTACTCAGCCATTTGTGGAGTGAACTGCCGTAATAGTCGCAGTTTAGTTCAGATATTTTGAATTGGAAATGCGCAATGGCATGGGCGCCATCCACACAAACTTCCACCCCTTTGCGGTGGGCCATATCACATATTTTCCGGATGGGTAGTATTTGTCCGGTTATGTTGATGATATGCGAAACGAGGATGAGTTTTGTCTTAGGGGTGATGGCATTTTCATAGAGTGATACGATTTCTTCATCAGATTGCGGGTGGTTAGGAACAGACACCATTTTGTTGACCACACCATATCGATTACCCACATGCCGCATGGCTTCAATCATGGAGCCATAGTCTTGCTCAGCCATGATTGTTTCATCACCCGCCTGCCAGTGTTTTCCTGTAATCACGATATCCATGGATTCAGTGGTGTTGCGGGTAATGGCCAGTTCTTCTGGAGAGCATCCGGCCAAAACGGCCAGTTTTTCCACTACCTTTTTTTTGTTGTCAACTGCGTTATTGCGCATGTACCAGGATCCATGGTAGTTCACGTGGCGCACATGACCAATGAATTTTTCCAGCAACGGTTCTGGGATAAAGTTGTAGTATCCATTTTCCAGATTGATATAATCTGGTTTCAGGAGGTATTGGGCACGGATGGAAGACCAGAATGCCTCATCCTGTGCCAACACAGTGGCTTCAACCGACTTTTTGCTTTCAAACAGGGCAGCCAGTGTTTCCATCCCCAGCGACGTTCCCAATCCAGCCAATGCTGTCGACTTGATGAATGACCTTTTATTCATGGCTTAAATATAAAGCAATATGCCATAAAAAAAGCCGCCTTGGTTCACCAAGACGGCTTGTATAATAAGATTTATTTTTGATTCCCCTCCAGGTCAGAAAGGGTGGATCCAGACCGAGCAAAGCGAGTGTCTGGAGACGGGGTGGTGGTTATTATTCGTGCTTCACATCAATAGAAAACCTCAAATTTTACTTTCACTTCATTGTCAACTGGCTTGAGCATGAAGGAAGGGCGTTCGATTTTAAAATCTTCCAGCAGGAAAATGAAGTTACCTGTAACCTGTGTGGTACCATTCAAGCTTTTGGTGGTGGCTTTAAAGGTTGTTTCCTTGTTGACACCATGAAACTGTAAGACACCTTTCACATCCAGTGATCCATCTTTGCTGGTAGTTACGGAAGTACTGTAAAAGCTGATGTTTGGATACTTCAGTGCTTCCACCACTTCCAATAGGTGTGCGTCGCGGTTGGAGCTTTTGGAATCGAAGGCACTCACTTTGGAAACAATGGCCACTTTTTCGATGCTGCCATCTGCTTTGAGCTGCACGGCACCATTGAGGTCAGACGAAGTGCCATCCCACGCATGCAGCAAGTGGTTCATGCTGTAGGTGATGGTTGATTTTTTCCTGTCCAACGGCTTTTTGGTTTGTGCCATCAGGAATCCAGGCGATAACAATAGTAAAAAGAGTAAGCGCATGGTTTAAAATTTAATGGTGATGACAGCAGCGGCATAGCTGGCAAAGGTGGTGAAGGCTGCAGCACGGTGCCATTTTTTCAGTCTGGTATACTGGTCTCCCTGTGCATCTTCAAGAGATTGAGCAAGTATGTTGGTGCCTATCATACCACCCATGTGCACAACAGCAAGCCATTTGTGCAGCCTGATGGCAGACAGTTTCTTGTCTCTGTTAATGAGTGGCGGTGGCGTAAATAATGACATGATAGCAGTGGCAGAATAGGTTGTATTTACAGCAATGGCGAGCCCTTCATGAATATCTCCAACCCGGCCTGAACCTTTATAGAGTTGGGTGCCTGTAATTCCCTGGCCAACCATGCCACCGAGGGTTACAAAACCCAGCACCTGGTGTGCCACCAGCATTCCCCTTCTGAGCTTCAGTTCTTTTTCACGGTTGGTGGCTGTGAGTGGTGAAATCGGTCGGAGGAGGCCTTTTTGTCCCCAAAGCACCCGCTGGGTTAACAGCATTTTTTTGGGTAAGAGTTCTGTTGTGGTATCCTGTTCCTTCATGAGGTCATTCAGCAGATCGTCCTGCGCAAAGGAGAGGGTTGTCATTGTGATGTGTCAATTTTGGGTTACCTGAAGGATAAAATCGTATTAACGTGTAAATTGTACATATATGTTGCAGAAAACCTATTATAAAACAAAGGATTATTGTAAGGTAAAGTTCAGCTTCAAGCCTGAATTGGCTGAAACTGTTGAAATTCTTGGTTTGAACAGTGATTGGGAAAATGCGGTAATCATGGCTAAGAAGAAGGATGGCAGCTTCAGTGCGGAAGTAAATCTGCCCAAAGATTCAAGTCATGAATTCAAATACCTGGTTGATAATTCAACTTGGGTGAATGATCCGGAAGCTGATACGGAAGTACCTAACGTATTTGGCGGAAGCAACAGTGTTGTCAGCTTATAGCCTAAATACAGTAAGCAGGTCCTGATATACATGTAATTTTAGCGATGCCAAGATATAAATGGACTCTTGCTTTCTTTAGATTAGCATAAATTACGTTTTGATTGAAACTGCATCATGTTGGTGCAGTAAATTGAAGCCTGTTAACTTCAAGTTTGACCCTAAAAGAAATTACCGCGCCTCAAGGTCAGTTTAAGTGGCTGGACATTACTGCTCCAACCATTGAGGAGCTCGTGTCTGTCAGTGAACAGTACAACCTCAACAACCATAACCTGAGAGACTGTTTGGAGCCTGATCACCTGCCCAAGTTTGAAGAGGGAGACGACTTTAATTTCATCATCTTGCGAAAGGTTCTTGAAAATGGTGAGCTGGGAACAACCATCCATTCTCTCACAACGAAAATTGCCATTTTTTACAACGAAGCGGTAATAGTCACCATTCACCGTCTCCCCCAGGAAGACCTGATCACGCTTTGTGAACAATCCATTCAGCATGGTAGGGTAACCCATGTGCAGCATCTGTTACTCAAGATCATTGCCAAAGTGCAGCACAGTTACACCAGTTTTGCGGGCCACTTGAATGCACAAATTGAAGAATTTGAAACAAGGTTGTTCGTCCGCAAAACAGCCAGGGAGTCGATAGAAAACCTGTATATGTTGAAAAGGCGGACAGGATTGTGCAGGAGGTTGTTATTGCTGAGTGGTGAGGTAGTTAATGCTTTGCAGCACCGGCAGAAAAAATCAAGTGAGCTCCAGGATATACGAGACAGTCAGGCTAAACTGCATTTGTATTATGAACAGCTGAGTGAAGATGCCATCAACCTGGTTAGTACCTATATGTCTTACAGTGCCCAGAAAACCAATGAGGTCATGAAGGTGATGACCATCTTTTCAGCCTATTTCCTGCCGCTTACGTTCATCGTTGGGGTTTATGGCATGAATTTCGACCAGATGCCTGAATTGCGCTGGAAATATGGATATCCAGCTATACTGTTAGTTATGTTTCTTGTTTTTCTGGTCATCTATCTTTGGTTCAGGCGTCGCAAGTGGCTTTGACGTTGTCTAAGTAATCAACAACTTTTCTCGTACATTAACACGTAATTCGGCATTTTTTTCGGAAATTTGCATTCCCGTTGAAATTATTCAACCCTTTATAACAACAGTTGAAAAATGAGCAGTAAACCTACCAGTCTATTTGATAAAGTTTGGGATGCACACGTTGTACGTAGTATTGCGGATGGTCCGGATGTATTGTTAATCGACCGTCATTTCATCCATGAAGTGACCAGTCCGGTTGCGTTTCTCGGTCTCAAAACCAGGAATCTGGGTGTCATGTTTGCAGACCGTACTTTTGCCACTGCAGACCACAATACCCCAACCATCAATCAGCACCTGCCTGTTGCTGATCCGTTATCTGCCAATCAGCTGAAGGCTCTTGAAGAAAATACTTCCAGTTATGGCATTTCCCACTGGGGTCTTGGCAATCCCAAGAATGGTATTGTGCATGTGGTTGGTCCTGAAAACGGGATTACCCTGCCAGGAATGACCATTGTTTGTGGTGATTCCCACACATCCACTCACGGTGCGTTCGGGTGTATTGCTTTTGGTATCGGAACTTCTGAAGTGGAGATGGTTTTGTCTTCCCAGTGTATCATGCAACCCAAGGCGAAAAAGATGCGTATCAATGTTAATGGCAGCATGAGCAAGGGTGTCACCCCCAAAGATGTTGTGCTTTACATCATCTCTAAGCTTACAGCAGCAGGGGCAACAGGTTACTTTGTGGAGTATGCCGGATCGGTTTTTGAAAACATGTCGATGGAAGGCCGGATGACTGTTTGCAACATGAGTATTGAGATGGGTGCAAGAGGCGGTATGATTGCGCCTGATGAAACCACTTTCAATTACATCAAAGGTCGTGAAAAGGCGCCTAAGGGGCAGGCCTGGGATGATGCAGTTGCTTACTGGAAAACGCTGAAAACAGATGAGGGTGTGGTGTTTGATAAGGAGTATAACTTTGATGGGGCAGATATTGAACCCATGATTACCTATGGTACCAATCCGGGTATGGGAATGGGTATTTCTCAGCTGATACCAACGGCAGCTGATATCGATGCCGGCAAAGCCAGCTTTGCCAAGTCTTTGCAGTATATGGGATTCAGTGAAAGTGAGCCCATGTTGGGAAAGAAAATTGATTATGTGTTCATTGGCAGTTGCACCAACGGAAGAATTGAGGATTTCAGGGCATTTGCCTCTGTGGTGAAAGGAAAAAAGAAAGCTGACCATGTAACGGCTTGGATTGTACCCGGCTCTCATGTGGTAGAAGCCCAGATCAGGGAAGAAGGCATTTATGATATACTCACTGAAGCTGGTTTTGAACTCCGCCAGCCTGGTTGCTCAGCTTGTCTGGCTATGAATGACGATAAAATTCCTGCCGGAAAATATGCCGTTAGCACCAGCAACAGAAACTTTGAAGGCCGTCAGGGTCCGGGTGCAAGAACACTCCTTGCCAGTCCCCTTGTTGCTGCTGCCGCCGCAATCACCGGCGTTGTTACTGATCCAAGAACCCTGATCGCTTAAAAAAACAACCATGGCTTACGATAAATTTACAGTTTTGACCAGCTCGGCAGTGCCCCTGCCAATTGAAAATGTGGATACCGACCAGATTATCCCCGCTCGTTTCCTGAAAGCAACCAAGCGTGAGGGCTTTGGAGACAACCTGTTTCGCGACTGGCGCTATAATGGTGATGATACACCCAAGCAGGATTTTGTGCTGAACAATTCCATTTACAGCGGAAAAATATTGGTAGGCGGAAAGAATTTCGGCAGCGGAAGCAGCAGGGAACATGCAGCCTGGGCAATCTATGATTATGGATTCCGTTGTGTAGTGTCCAGCTTTTTTGCCGATATCTTCAAGAACAATTCCATGAACATCGGTATCCTGCCGGTTCAGGTTTCAGAAGATTTTCTGGACAGGATTTTCAAAGCCATTGAAACAGATCCCCAGACTCAACTTGAGGTTGATTTATCCAAGCAAACGATTACAATACTGACTACAGGAGACAGTGAATCATTTGACATCAATTCCTACAAAAAACACAACCTGATGAACGGGTTTGACGATATTGATTACCTGCAGGCCATGAAAGAGGAGATCTCCGCCTTCGCACAAAACAGCCGCTACTAGACGATGGTCCAGGCGCATTAACCCCATGCCAAAATCAACCCGTTATATTGAGATTATGGACACCACCCTGCGGGATGGTGAACAAACCAGTGGTGTTTCTTTTTCTGCCTCCGAAAAGCTTACCATTGCCCAGATCCTGCTCACAGAAGTGAAAGTAGACAGGATTGAAGTTGCTTCCGCGAGGGTATCAGATGGTGAATTTGAAGCCGTTAAAAAAATCACCCGCTGGGCCAAATCAAAGGGACTTTTGAAGAAAATTGAAGTCCTCACCTTTGTAGATGGTGAGGTTTCCATAGACTGGATGACGAAGGCCGGAGCCAAGGTCATGAACCTGCTTACAAAGGGCTCCCTCAATCACCTGAAGCACCAGCTGAAGAAAACACCTGAACAGCATTTTGCAGAAATAGCGGGAGTTTTTGCGCTCGCAAAGAAGAAAGGAATCGAATGTAATGTTTACCTGGAAGACTGGAGCAACGGCATGCGGAATTCTCCGGAGTATGTTTTTCAGTACCTGGATTTTCTGGCAACACAACCTGTTAAAAGAATTATGTTGCCCGATACGCTGGGTATTCTCAAGCCTGAGGAAGTAGCTGATTTCATCGGACAAATCATCCCCCGCTATCCAGGCATTCATTTTGATTTCCATGGGCATAACGATTACGATCTTGGAACAGCAAATGTACTGGAGGCAGTAAAAGCCGGTGTTCAAGGCATACACCTTACGGTGAACGGAATGGGAGAGCGCGCAGGAAATGCACCCCTGGCCAGTGCCGTTGCGGTTATACATGATTTTATGCCTGCTCTCAAAACTGGCGTAGTTGAAGAATCCCTCTATCAGGTCAGCCGACTGGTAGAAACCTTTTCAGGTTTTCGCATACCTGT
>JBDLUZ010000170.1:0-4594 GCA_039805045.1 Bacteroidota bacterium
GCTGAAAACATTATTCCATAAACCATTTTGTTCATTCCACAGATACCTGTCTTCATTCACAAACTGAATTTTGGCATTATACTGTGCAACCAGGTTTCCAATACCCCATGCCAAACTAACTTGCTGTCCAGTACTATTTAAGATTACTCCGCTTAATAACAAATCAGGAGTTACCGTGGTGGGTACATTTTTATCAGTATTGATATCACTGAACTCTTTTGTGCATGAGCTGGCAAGTCCCATGGCAGCGAAAAGAACAATAGCATATAATTTATTCATAAAATTAAATTTGAGTTGGTTAGAGCTTCACATTAATATTAAATCCAAAGCTACGGGACGTTGGCATCGACATGTTCTCAATACCAGGTAGAGCTGTTCCACCTGTGTAGCTCATATTTTCTGGATCAACATGTGGCACTCTGTCCCACATCAGCAGGTTACGACCAACAAGTGAAAGGTTTACACCGCGGAAAGGTAACTTACCCCAAAATTTATCAGGGATGCTGTAACCTATCTGCAATTCACGTAACTTGATAAAAGATGCATCATACATAACACCTTCTGCTATGCCACGTCCGCCAGTCCAGGCAGTGTGCCATTCTCTGGCTGTTACTTTTTTGGTATTTTCCTGTGGAACACCACCTACAAAAACCACACCTTTTCCTACAACACCATTTCCTGCTTTTGTAAGGTCATAACCATCAGCCCTTCCCTCAAGTGTTTCAATGGTGATACCTCCTTCGCGACCAACTGTTTGTGTTTCACTGTAAATCCTACCACCACTGCGGATGTCAAACAGGAAACTTACGTTGACACCTTTAAACTGGAAGCTGTTGTTGATGCCAAGCAGGAAGTCTGGGTTGTAGTTGCCCAATTTGATACGGTTGGTGGTTCTTACCGGACGACCATTTGCATCAAATACCATTTGGCCTACAAATTTTCCAGAGGCATCATAGTGTGGTGCACTCGCGTTTGTATTTTGAACCCTTGCGAAACCAATACCATAAAGATCGCCCATACGCTCACCTACACGAGCTTCAACGGTTACACGACGACTCGCCATCACGAAGTTTGTAAGACCATCTCTTAATTCAAGTACTTTACTGCGATTAGCACCAAAGTTGAAATCTGTGCTCCACTTGAAATTTTTATTGCGGATTGCCTGAACATTTAACATCGCTTCAAATCCGTAGTTCTTGATTTTTCCTGCATTGATACTGCGGCTGTCGTATCCACTTGTAATAGACAAAGGAATATTCAGAATCTGGTTTGAAGTAGTGCTGTTATAGTAAGTCAGATCAAGTCCGATTCTGTTTTTGAAAAACTTAAACTCAGCTCCCATCTCCCAGGCATTGCTGATTTCAGGTTTCAGGTTGAGGTTTGTAAGCCTGCTTGTTTCACCGTATATCTGGAAATTTCCAAAGGCTGTACTCGGATTGAATGACTGTGTAAAGGTGAAAGGATCAGTATCATTACCTACCTGTGCAAAACTACCCCTTACTTTTGCAAAGCTGATGGCCTTGGGTAAAGTCACAAGGTCACTCAACACGGCACTCAATGCCAATGAAGAGTATAAGTATGAATTATCTTCACTGCCAAAAGCCTTCAGGTCTTCAGGTAATGTAAGGGCACTACTCCAGTCGTTACGCGCTGTAAAATCAAGGAACAACCAGTTTCTGAAAGATACACCTGCTGCACCATACAAGCTGTTGATCCGCTTGGATACTGTGCGTTGTGCATTTTGCAGCGGGATGCGGCTATTGGTCAGGTTATAGATTCCGGGAATATTGAGCTGACCTGCATTGACCTCATCGAATTTGCTCAGCTGTTTCATCTGGTTTCCACCGAAATTGGCATTCACACTGAAGTCGCTGTTCAACTCTTTGTTGAAAGACAAAAGGAAATCAGCATTGGTCTCTTCATTGAGCAGATTAACCTCACGGTATTGGCCGAATGGGAAACGCTGGGTACTGAAAGTGCGACGGAACTCTCTTCTCTCCAAAGACCAGTCTGTAGCTGCACGAACCTGCAAACTCAACCAATCAGTAAATGCATAACGCAATGAAGCATTACCTATGATACGGTCATAATACTGACCATTTGTATTTTCAAAAAGTGTGAGGTAAGGATTATCATGGTAGTTGTAATTAAATCCATACTGACGAAGGTTATCAGCACCAGTCATCCACAAACGCTTCATATCTGAAATTTTCACACTTGGCGGCAACCAGCAGTTGAAGAGGTACATCAGACTTTCAGTTCCGTAGCTGATACTTGGCCTGTTATCGCTGCTGCTTTTGATGTAAGAAACATAAGCTTTAGCAGTAAGCTTTTCACTCAGGTTATAACCTCCTGAAAAAGAAAGTGAATTACGCTTCAGGTCGGTATTTGGAATCATACCTTTTTCATCAAGGCGGGTGTAACCCAAACGGAAATCACCGTTTTCATTACTTCCTGTAAATGCAACAGAATTGGTAAGCACAGATCCTGTTTGAAGAAAATTTTTCAGGTTATCCTTGTCTGCAACCCAAGCTGTTGGCGTAATCACAGAACCAGCAGGCGCATTAAGGTCACCACCGAAAAATGGAATAGGCTGTCCGTTTAATGTTCTTGGAGAATTGAACTGAGGATAAAGCTGACCCTTGAATGCTGGTCCCCATGCTTCATCAGTACCATCTGTAAGTCCAGCACCTGCCCCATTAACAAAAGCAAAATCGCCACCATTACCATTACCCTGACCATATACTGTCTGGTACTCTGGTAACTTCAGTGGCGTACTTGCAACATAATTGCTGGATACTTCTACGCCAACACCTTTGTTGCGACCACCTGATTTGGTTTTGATTACGATAACGCCATTGGCAGCACGTGAACCATATAAGGCAGATGCAGCAGCACCCTTCAGTACGCTGATGCTTTCAATATCATCTGGATTAACAAAGCTTGCACCGTTACCAAAGTCAACTTCAAGATTACCTCTTCCATTACCTCCGGTAATTGAATTGCTGATAGGAACACCATCAACAACATAAAGAGGCTGGTTTTTATTCAGGTCTACTGAACGCTCACCACGGATCGTTACACGAGAAGAACCACCAACGCCAGAAGGACTTGAAACCACGGTTACACCTGCTACCTTACCGGCGAGCTGGTTAACAACGTTTGTCTCACGGGCTACAGTAAGGGCTTCACCTTTGATATCCTGAACGGCATAACCCAACTTCTTTCTGTCTTTGCGTATACCCAAGGCTGTAACCACAACTTCGTTCAGTTCTTCAGCAACTACTTCAACCTGAATAAGCTGGAAGCCTGCAGATTTAACCAGGTGTTCCATCTGACGCACACCAACACCACTGATAACAAGAAGGTCACTTTCCTCTGCATCAATACTAAAAGTACCTTCAGCATTGGTTGCGGTTCCCTTCTGCTTGCCTTTCACCTGAACTGACGCGCCTGATACAGGCTGATTGTTGGTGACGGCTACTACTTTACCTGTAATTTTTTTCTGGGCTGCAGCATAAAAAGGGGATTGTCCGATCAGGAACAATGCCACTGCCACAGTGACCACATAAAATCTTCTCATAATTTTCGCTTTGATTTGGAAGCGAAACTATGAGGGCTGTCTTAACCTAAAGTTTTTCCAGCGTGAAGAAATGATTACCCCAAAATGAATGGAATGTTACCTCAAGCGGTATTTTAATAAAAGCTGTGCATAACTATTTTGCTCCACCACCCCGTCCTAACATCTTAATTCCCGGCAGATGTCTTTTTTACAAAATCAATGAGCCCTTTGAAATAGGTCTGCTGATCATCGTACATGGCCATGTGACTGCCTTGCTCACAATAGAGATAGGTGCCGTTTTTCACCTGGGTTGACATCCATTTCATGTGTTCCGGATCCATGGTATCGTGCTGAGCACCTATCACAAGTGTGGGAATTGCTATCTCCGGAAGCCTTTTGCTTACATCCCAGTCAGACAACCTGCCAGCGATACCAAATTCACTGGGGCCCTGCATGGTGACATAAAGCGATTGATTCATTTTGGGGAAGGATCGATTTACCGGCTCTGGCCATTGGGCTGATGGCAGACGCAGGATATGCTTTTCATAATAATTGGGCACAAGGATTTCCATGTATTTGGGATCTGTATAGGCGCCCCTGGCTTCCATGGCATTGATGGTATCCACCAGTGCGGGATCCATTTGTTTGGCCAGTACTTCATCGGCGTATTTGCCGTAATCCGGACAACTCGACATCATGTTGGAAATAATCAATGCCTTCAGGTTATTCTGGTATTTCAAGGCATACTGCATGGCCAGGATACCTCCCCAAGAGTGACCCAGCAGGTAAAAGTTATCTTTAGATAATCCCAAAGCAGACCTAACCTGTTCCACTTCTTCCACGAAACGTGGCAGATCCCAATATGCCGTGTCATTCGGATTATCAGAGAGTCCGCAACCGAGCTGGTCATAGTAAATAAATTCGATGCCTTCTTGCGGCAGGAAGTTTTCAAAGCACTCGAAGTATTCATGTGTGCCACCCGGACCACCATTGAGCAGCAGGATTTTGGTTTTGGGATTATTACCAAATCGT
>JBDLUZ010000171.1:0-4591 GCA_039805045.1 Bacteroidota bacterium
TAAGCCTCAAATCAACAACTACCAAACGCCCTCTTCTGGCTAAACGTTAAATTTCTACCATGGCATTAATGGAGCAGGTACTTGATAAGCAATTCAAATCTTATCTTGAAAAGGAAACTATTCAAATTGAGGTTGAAAGGATAGCCAGCGAGCTCAATACAGATTATGCGGATAAGAATCCGTTATTCATTGCAATCCTGAATGGCTCATTCATGTTTGCGTCAGACCTTTTTAAGCTTATAAAGGTTCCTGCTGAAATCTGTTTCATCAAACTGGCTTCGTATAAAGGCACACAGTCTACCGGACAGGTGATTACGGCCATAGGACTTGACCGCGACCTCTTTGAAAGAGATGTAGTCATCATTGAAGACATCGTTGATACTGGGAAAACCCTTACAGCGTTCATTCCACAATTGGAACATCAGCAACCCAGGTCCCTGAAAATCTGTTCATTGCTCCACAAAAAAGCAGCAACTACTTATCCCGTTCAAATCGACTACCTCGGATTTGAAATACCGGACTTGTTTGTGGTTGGCTACGGGCTTGACTACAATGGTTTTGGCCGGAACCTGAACAAAATCATGCAGCTCGCAGAATAATTTACGATCCGAACATTTCCTTCATTTTATTGAAAAAGCTCTTCTCATTCTTATCAGGAGCAGGCTGGAAATTCTTGGCATCCTTCAATTTCTCAATCAGCTGTTTTTCATCAGCATTGAGTTCCTGGGGTGTCCAGATATTTACATGAATAAGCTGATCTCCCTTTTCATAGGAGTTTATTGAAGGAAAACCTTTTCCCTTTAACCTGAAAATTTTACCACTTTGGGTACCAGGAGGTATTTTGATTTTAGCCCTGCCGTCAATGGTTGGAACTTCTATCTGAGTACCAAACACAGCATCCGGAAAGCTTATGTGCAGGTCGAAAATAACATTCAAGTTATCCCGATGAAGCTCAGCATGGGCTTCTTCTTCAATTACAACAATAAGGTCACCATTGGCACCTCCACGTTCACCTGCGTTACCCTTACCCCCCAGACTCAATTGCATGCCATCAGCAACACCTGCGGGGATGTCAATATTTACAGTTTCATCTGCATACACACGACCCTCCCCTTTACATGAGGTACATTTACTGGTTATGGTAGAACCTTCACCATTACAGGTGGGGCAGGTACCTACAGTTTGCATCTGACCAAGGAAGGTATTTGTAACCTTTCTGACCTGTCCGCTACCATTGCATGTTGAACAGGTTTGAACAGCATTCTTATCCTTGGCTCCTGAGCCTGAACAAGCGCTGCAACCGGTATATTTTTTTACCTTAACGGTTTTGCTTGCACCTTTTGCAATCTCCTCATAATTCATTTTGAGTTTAATCCTCAGGTTACTTCCCCGGGTACCCCTTGCACGTCCCCCACTCTTTTGTCGGCCTCCGCCTCCTCCAAAAAAGCTGCCAAAAATATCGTCACCGAAAATATCACCAAAATTGCTGAATATGTCATCCATATTCATCCCCTGACCACCGCCGCCAAATCCACGATTGCCGTTCATGCCTGCATGTCCAAATCGGTCATATTGAGCCCGCTTATCCTGATCACTCAGGATTTCATAAGCTTCTGCAGCTTCCTTGAATTTATCTTCTGCAGCTTTATCCCCCGGATTGCGGTCGGGATGAAATTGCATAGCCACCTTGCGGTAGGCCTTCTTTATTTCATCAGCAGTGGAAGATTTGGCAACACCAAGAATTTCGTAATAATCCCTTTTTGACATGCTTCTAATTTGAGTTTAACGCTTATTTTCCTACCACAACTTTTGAAAAACGGATAATTTTATCATTCAGCATATACCCTTTCTCTACTTCATCAACCACTTTTCCTTTCATGCTTTCATCAGGTACGGGTATCTCCGTTATGGCCTCATGCACATCCGGATTAAACTCTTCACCGATGCTGTTCATCTCCTTCAAACCTTTTGCATGCAGGGTATTTCTGAATTTAGTGAAAACCAACTGAATTCCTTCCCTGATTTGTTTCAGGTCATCACTTTTCTGCATCTGCTTTTCTGCCCTGTCACAATCATCCATAACCTCGAGCATCGACTGTAAGACATCACGACCTGCAGTCTGGATGAGTTCCACACGCTCTTTGGCATTTCGTCTTTTGAAATTATCAAAATCAGCGTAGAGTCGGATATACTTCTCTTTTTGCTCCTGCAGTTCTTTTTGAAGATTCTCCAATTCTCTTGATTCTTCCGTCAGATTTTCACCCTGAGCGGATTGTTCAGAAGCCGTTTCCGGGTTGTTCAGCATTTCTTTGTCATCCATGGTAATATATTTTGCAAAATTCACTGCTCAAATGTCTTGCCACAGGCTATCGACAAGCCAAATTGTCTGATTTTATGTTTTCAGCAATGCAAATTTCCATCATTTCCCCGAAAGATTACCTTTGCAGGATGAAGAAAGTGGTTTTAAAGCGAAAAATAGGCAATCGGGTACTACTCGGACATCCCTGGATATTCTCCAATGAAATAGATTTGATGGACGATGAACTGGAAGCAGGAGAGATAGCTGAGGTGCTGACTTTTGATAAAAAATTCATCGGAAAGGGATATGTCAACCCGCAATCCAGGATCCCTGTGCGGCTGCTGACAAGGGACAAGCAAGACACTATTGACGGACAATTTTTTTACAATAAAATAGAAAAGGCCTGGGCATACCGAAAAAGGATTGGTTATGTTGAAAACTGTAGGCTGATTTTTGGCGAAGCCGATGGTATACCCCAGCTTATCATTGATAAATTCAACGATTATTTTGTAATCCAGACCCTGGCATTGGGCATAGATCGTTGGAAGCCTGAAATTGTTTCAGCCATTGAAAAGATTTTTTCACCCAAAGGAATCTATGAACGCAATGACGTGCCAGTAAGGGAACTTGAAGGCATGGAACAAAAAAAGGGATTTCTATCAGCGCCCTTTGACACTAGAATTCCCATCACCGAAAACGGACTGAATTTCATTGTTGATGTGGAAAAGGGACAAAAAACGGGATATTTTCTTGACCAGCGAGACAACCGGCGTGCCATCAGACATATTGTCAAAGATGCGGATGTACTCGGGGCATTTTGCTATACGGGTACATTTGAAATACATGCCGCCCATTACGGTGCCAAAAGTGTACTGGGGTTAGACATTTCCGAAAATGCAGTTCAGCAAGCCAGGGAAAATGCAGCCCTAAACAACCTGAAAAACATCAATTTTCAGGCTATTAATGCCTTTGATGCCTTAAAACAATGGAGTAAGGAAGAGAAGAAATGGGATGTAGTGATGCTTGACCCCCCATCATTCACAAAAACCAGGGATAACATACAGAAAGCCATAAGCGGATACAAAGAAATCAACCTCCGCGGTATGAAACTCCTCAGGCCAGGCGGGTTCCTGGTGACTTCTTCCTGCACAAATCTCGTTCAACCAGATTTATTCTATGAAATCATAGAGATGGCAGCGAAAGATGCCAGAAGAACACTCAGGCAGGTAACCTTTCAGGCACAGTCGTCAGATCACCCCATTATGCGCGGACTTGAAAACACGAACTACCTGAAATTCTTGATTGTACAGGTTCTCTGATTATTTTTCTACCTGGAATTTACCTGTATCGAGAAGTTGCCCATTCCTGTCCTTGAACTGGAAAATATAGATACCCCGGTTGAATCCGGCCAGGTCGATGTAGACGTTGGCTCCAGGCTGGTTTGTAACCAACAATTTTTTACCCATGAAGTTATAGATAACAAGGGTGGCAGGCATTGCAGTATGCTTATACTGGATACTGACAAATGACCTCGCAGGATTGGGATAAATGCTGGTTCTTCTGACATTATCCCCCAACGTAGTCTTTTTAACCTGTGCCTGGCCGGCCATGGTAAAAATAAATGTTATGAGGAAAAGAAACAGCTTCATAGAATTGATATGATAACGAAGTTAGGCAAAAAGCAAAAAAAAGTCATGCAATACTGCATGACCTTCTTCCAAAACGATTTTTTGGTATTTATCCAATTGCTTCGAGTGTCTGTTTGATGGCATCAAAATTTGGCAGATCACCGGCGCTTTCCAATACTTCTGCGTATTGAATTGTTCCCTCTTTGTCAACCACAAAAGCTGCACGGCGAGAAACACCTTTCATATCAAATACAAAATCGTCATAAAAAGCTTCGTAAGCTTGAGAAATTGTTTTGTTGAAGTCAGACAGCAAAGGGAAATTGTATTGCTGTTCTTCCTTGAATTTGGCAAGGGTGAAAATTGAATCCACTGAAATTCCAACTACGTCTGCATTAAGGCTTGTGTAAACATTCAGGTTATCACGAACTGAACACAATTCTGTGGTACAAACCCCTGTAAAGGCTTGAGGGAAAAACAGGATAACGAGATTTTTGCCTTTATAATCTGCCAGGTTTACTTTTGTTTTCTCAGAATTGAATAAGCTGAAGTCAGGAGCCTGTTGACCTTTTTGAATTGCCATGTGTAGTTAATTTAATTGTGAATTTCGATGTTTGTAATTGCAAAAATAGAACATTGAAGGTGAAAACTTGTTCACCAAAAAAGC
>JBDLUZ010000172.1:0-4545 GCA_039805045.1 Bacteroidota bacterium
TAGTGTTTTTGTCCGAGTACATAACTTGCCAGCATCATGCTGGCATAACAGACCACTGTGGCCAGTGCAGAGGCCAGATAACCCAAATGTGGGATCAGGGTGTAGTTTACTGCAACTGTAATCAGTGCCCCCCCGATTGTGATGTATGCACCAGTGCTGATTTTGTCTGTCAGCTTATACCAGATTGAGAGGTTATAATAAATGCCCAGGAATATTTTGGCCAACATCAGGATAGGAACAAGGTAGAGACCCCTCAGGTATTCAGGGTGTTTGCTCACACCCATGAAATGTTTCCAAATATCCGGAAAGAGGGAAACGCCCAAAAAACAGATGCAGCAGGCTATTACAAAGAAATTCATGATGCGGGCATAGGTTTCTTTAGCGTTTGACTTATCTGCATTTTTAAAGAAAAAAGGTTCTGCTCCCATGCGGAAGGCCTGGATGAAAATTACAATAAGCGCTGCCAGTTTGTAATTGGCTGTATATATCCCTACCGCTTCCATTTCATGCAATGCATCCGGAAATCTTTTCAGCAACAAGAACCTGTCGATCGTCTCGTTAACCATCCCCCCAAACCCAACGATTATCATAGGAAGTGAATACCTGAAGATTGTTGCAATCAGTTGCCTATCTGGCTCAAACCTAAAGGATTTCCACTCCTTCACTAAAAGCATCCATGTTAGTCCGCTCGCCACCAATTGCGAAATAAATACGTAACCGATTCCAAGTTCTGCTTTGTACAGTGAGGCAATCATGCCTTTTTCGCCTCTTTCTGCTGCTCCTTTGCAGAAGTAAAGAAAGAAAATGACCAGACCAACATTAACCAGGATATTAATCAGTTTGATGACTGCGAATTTTTTAGGTCTGCTTTCCTGTCTCAGTTTTGAAAATGGAATCACGGCAAGGCTGTCAAGCGCAACAATCAGCACCATGTATACAACATATTCCGGATGCTTTCCAACACCCATGAATGTAGCAAGTGGTTCCTTATTGAGTAAGAGCAGGATCGTAAAAAAAGCAGTGGTTGACAGGATGATGACGAAGGTGTTGTTAAAGACCTGCCTAAATTCATGGTCTCTGCTGAATCTGAAATAAGCAGTTTCCATGCCAAATGTGAAAACAATATTCAGAAATGCAGCACCGGCAAAAAGGATAGAGATTTCGCCAAAAGGCTCAGCTGCATAAATAAGGGTGAGGATGGGATTGAGGAGGTAGTTGATGAACCTGCCTGCAATGCTGCTGAGGCCAAACCAGAGTGTCTGGCTGGCGAGTTGCCGTATTCCTGCCAAGGGTATAAGTTTCCGCAAAAATAAGGTTTATACCAACTTCAGACTGATTCCATAACTTCATGTCCAGATTTTAACAGCATAGACTATGAGAGCGGTAATTCAGCGTGTTGCTAAAGCGTCAGTAGGCGTAAGTGGTGAAATTACAGGTAGTATCAGTAAAGGGTTACTCGTGTTGGTGGGTATTGAAGATGCGGATGATGAGTCTGACATGGGATGGCTCGCTGCCAAGATTGTTAACATGCGGATTTTCAATGATGAGGCCGGGGTAATGAATATTTCCCTGCTTGAATCGGGTGGTGATATCCTGCTTGTTAGTCAGTTTACGCTGCATGCATCAACTAAAAAGGGAAACAGGCCTTCTTATATCAGGGCATCCAAGCCGGAAGCAGCGCTGGTGAAGTATGAGGAGTTCCGGAACGTCTTAACAAAAGCATTGGGTAAGCCGCTTCAGTGTGGGGTTTTTGGAGCAGATATGCAGGTGGAGCTGGTGAATGACGGACCAGTTACAATCATTATTGACACAAAAAACAAAGAGTAATGGAGCTGAAGGAAGCGCAGATGCAAGTAGATCAGTGGATTAAAACAGTTGGGGTGCGTTATTTCAGTGAGCTGACCAACATGGCCATTCTGACAGAAGAAGTGGGGGAACTTGCCCGGATTATGGCTAGAAAATATGGTGATCAGTCATTTAAAAAAAATGAATCGGCAGACCAGCTCGCAGATGAAATGGCTGATGTATTGTGGGTTTTGATATGTCTGGCCAATCAGACAGGCGTGGACCTTACTGATGCATTTAAGCAGAATATGGAAAAGAAAACAGTACGTGATGCTGACCGTCACAAGCAAAACGAAAAACTTGCTGAAGACTAATCACTAAACACTATTTACTATTTCTTTTATCTTTGCGGCATTATGATCATCAATGACCAGCAAAAGTTTCAGAACATCATCTCCCATGCCAAGGAATATGGATTTGTTTTTCAATCCAGTGAAATTTACGACGGCCTTAGTGCCGTGTATGATTATGGTCCATGGGGTAGTGAGTTGAAAAAAAATATCCGGGAATCATGGTGGAATGAAATGACAAGGATGCACGATAACATCGTTGGCATTGATGCAGCCATCTTTATGCATCCTACTACCTGGAAGGCTTCCGGACATGTGGATAATTTCAGTGATCCGATGATCGACAACAAGGATTCCAAGAAGCGTTATCGGGTTGATCACCTCATTGAAGGTGTTGCTGATAACCTGAACAAAGAAGGGAAAACAGCAGAGGCAGAACAACTTATCGCTTCGATGGATGCCCTCCTGGCAGCCAATGATTTTGCAGGATTGAAGCAATTGATTGACGACAATAAAATGAAATGTGGGGTGAGTGGAACATGCAACTGGACAGACGTCAGGCAGTTCAACCTGATGTTTTCAACCCAGTTGGGTTCAGTTGCAGAGGATGCCAGTGAGATTTACCTCAGGCCTGAAACAGCACAGGGTATTTTTGTCAATTTCCTCAATGTGCAGAAAACAGCCAGGATGAAAATCCCATTTGGTATTGCACAGGTAGGCAAGGCTTTCCGCAATGAAATTGTTGCTCGTCAGTTTATTTTCCGCATGCGTGAATTTGAGCAGATGGAAATGCAGTTTTTCATCAGACCTGGCACCCAGAAAGAATGGTATGCATACTGGAAGGAAGAGCGCATGAAATGGCATACATCTCTGGGAATCCCTGCTGAAAATTACCGTTACCATGATCATGTGAAACTTGCGCATTACGCAGATGCAGCCGTTGACATCGAATATGCATTCCCGATAGGCTGGAAAGAAGTGGAAGGCATCCATAGCCGAACCGATTTTGACCTCAAGAATCACCAGCAGTTCAGTGGCAAAAAGATGCAATACTTCGATCCGGAGATAAACCAAAATTACATCCCCTATGTTATTGAAACCTCTATTGGTTTGGACAGGATGTTTTTATTGACACTTTGCAATGCCTATCAGGAAGAGCATTGGACCAAAGAGGATGGTAAGGAGGATAGCAGGGTTGTGTTGAAAATACCAGCTAAAATTGCGCCCATTAAACTTGCTATATTACCGCTGCTGAAGAAAGAGGGACTGCCTGAGATTGCCCGTGAGATCATGGCAACGTGCAGAAATGAATTCTACTGCTTCTATGAGGAAAAGGATACCATCGGTAAGCGTTACCGGAGGATGGATGCACTGGGTACACCTTTTTGTATCACTGTTGATCATCAGACTAAGGAAGACAACACTGTAACTATTCGTTACCGTGATACGATGACACAAGAGCGGATTCCGATTGAGGGCCTGGTTGGATTTATTAAAAGCAAGATGTAACCGATTTTTGTGTTTGGTGCATAAAAAAAATACCGGCAATTGCCGGTATTTTTTTTATGCAATGGTGTTGATTTACTGTTTTATGATTTTGTTGGTTGACTGGAATTTCCTGTCTCCGCTGGTAATCGTTACAATGTATGTACCTGCAGGCAGGTTGTTCATTTCTACAGAACCGTTCTGATAGCCTGTTTCCTTTCTGTAAACTACAGCTCCGGAGGTGCTCGTTACCTGAATGCCCAGTTTTTTAACAGTATACATGTTTCCAATCTGGTAGTTTACCCTGTCTCTGGTAAGTGTAGGGTAAACCCTGCTGATGAAATCTGAATTATTGCGGATAGGATTGGTTATGGCAGTAGTTATTGTAATAGCGCTGCCAAGTGAGGCCGCGAACATGCCGTTGCCATGTGTTCCTACAACAAGGGTGTTATCTGTGTACCTGTGTGCAAGTGAGTTGATTACTGCATTGTTGATCATCTCTGCAGGAGTGCCTGTTGCACCTGTTTCCCTTGCCCAGACAGTACTTGATCCACTGATGGATGTTGTGCTGTAAAGTCCGATTGATGTTCCTACATAATATTCAATCCCGGTAGTTTTTGCAATGATTTCACAAGCACGAACAGAAGGAAGCGTAAGATTCCCTTCAATGATTTGCCAGGTAGGCTGACTGGCAGTAGCGTTGCCAGTCCAGAAAATACTGTTAACGCTGTAATTCGACACAACAGCAATAACGGTATCCTGATTTCTGGGGTTTACTGCAATGTCCCTGACCACTGAGCTTGATGACATGCCACTTGGAGTTATGTCAACTGGCTGGTTATTGGTAAGACCTTGCTGGGGATCTCTCAGCCTGTAAATTTTTCCTTGAGATGTACCTATGAACAGGTGGTTATTGCCGGAATAT
>JBDLUZ010000173.1:0-4539 GCA_039805045.1 Bacteroidota bacterium
TTGAAGCTGTTGAGGATAGCTTGCCAGCCTTGTTGCTGATCTGCTGCGGGGTTTTGGTTTTCAGCCTCAAAAGTTTCAGTTACACTGGTAATACCATCTTCTTCCATAAAGCTGATTCCAACCAGGCGGCCATCTTCCAGCTCGTATTCAATGTATTCCAATTCATCAACGGCAACATAAGTTCCTTTCAGGTCAAATCCGGTACTGCCATCTTTTGCGGCCATGTGAAAACGGAATTGTCCACCTTCACTCAGGTCGTTTTCTGCTTCTGTTGTATGCCAATCTGCAGAAGCTTGGTTCCACTGTTTGATGGCATCAGGATTACTCCAGGCATCCCAAACTTTTTGAAGGGGTGCGTTTATTTCAGCAGCAACTGTTATTCTTTGTGGTTTTACAGCCATATAATTGTTTTATCCATCTGTTTTGCAGATGGGTTCATGATGGACCGCAAAGTTAACCGAGTTGGCGATAAAACAATATTGATTGGCAGATTTATGTAAACTCTTTGCTTTTTCCAACATTTTATCGTCGTTCACTGTCACGATAGGCCTCAGTGTAACTTCTGTGAACCGTCCGCTGCCGTTTTCAGACTCCTGCATAGTACCTGTTGGGTTATCGGTGTAACCTGTTACAACGATGCCGTGTTCTGCGCATAGGTGCAGGTACCAGAGCATGTGGCAGGAGGCGAGTGATGCTAGCAACAGTTCTTCGGGATTGTGCATGGAGGGATCTCCCCTGAACACGGGATCTGATGAGCCCAGGATTATTGGTTTTCCGGGGATAGTCACGGTGTGGGTCCTTTCATACGCTGTGTACCCGGCAGTACCTTGTCCGCTATTGCCCGTCCATGTGAGTTGCAGTTGGTAGTGGTGTAGATTTTTCATGGCATTCATCAAAATGTATCCGTGAATTTACCCAAAAAATCAATGTCCCTGTGCTAGTCTTTTAGCCTACAGGTGATCAGCCACAAATTGTTGTGCATACTCCTTGATCATATTCCGTGTTACAGCAAAATTTGCTTTAACTGCTGCTTCCGAACCGATAACATGAGTTGGGTCAGGGAAGGCATGGTGAATGTGGATGGAATTGCCAGGCCAGAACGGACAATTCTCCCGGGCGTTGTCGCATACAGTGATCACATAATCGAAATCGATGTCCTTGTATTCTTCCATGGCATTGGATGTATGTCTTGAAATGTCTATGCCATCTTCCAACATGGAAGCTACTGCTTTGGAGTTGACTCCGGTAGAATATACGCCAGCACTGTAAATTTCAGCTTTGTCTCCAGCGAATTTTCGGAAATATCCTTCAGCCATCTGGCTGCGGCAACTGTTGGCTGTGCAGAGTATCAGTATTTTTTTCATCTTTATTTTTTTAGCAGCATCCGCCACCTGGCGTGCAACTGGTTTGTGAAGCGGGTTTTTGTGCATAAACTGTAAGGCTGAAAATTCCTGTATTGCCTGATTTAAAATCGTTGATTTCAGCCACACTCAGGTAGTTAACGAGGATGTCATCCGGTATGATAATTGGTTTCTCTTGCTGGATGCTGATATTTTGAAATCCTGTTGCATGAATCAATTCTAGGTATACTTCTTTCTGAATGGCACCAGCAACACAGCCGGCATACATTTCCGCATCCTTGCGTAATCCCTCAGGAAGTGCACCTACAAGTACCACGTCTGAAATGCTGAAATGTCCGCCCGGTTTAAGCACACGAAAAATCTCGTTGAAAACGCCATGCTTGTTGGGGACAAGGTTGAGCACACAGTTGCTTACGATAACATCTGCACTATTTGCAGTTACAGGCATATGTTCGATATCTCCCTGCCTGAACTCTACATTGTTGAACCCTCTCGCTTCTGCATTGGCCCTGGCTTTGTCTATCATGGCAGGTGTAAAATCGATTCCAATTACCTTGCCTGTTTCTCCCGTTTCATGTCTTGCAACGAAACAGTCATTACCAGCCCCGCTTCCCAGGTCGATTACCACATCCCCTGGTTTGATGCGTGCAAACTGCGTAGGCAGTCCGCAACCCAGCCCGAGATCTGCGTCTGCGTTATATCCTGCCAGGCTGGTGTAGTCGTCAGACATGATATTGTACACTTCCGTGGAACATCCGCCTGCACCGCAGCATGACGACATATTCGTATCCTTGTCTTGCAAGGCAATCTCGCTGTATTTTTTTCTGACAATCTCTTTCAGTTGTTCTTCGGTTTGCATAAGTTATTGATTTAAAATTTTAGCAGCATGTGTTTCCGTTAAGTTCAAATCCCTCAAAAAAAGACCGCAGCAGTTGTGTTGCTTTTTTCCATTCTGATTCGTCGATGCAGTAACAAACCGATGTGCCATCTATTTCTCCCTTTATCAGTCCGGAATGTTTGAGCTCCTTCAGGTGCTGAGATACGGTGGACTGTGCAATGGGCAGGTCTTCTACGATATCACCGCATATACATGTTTTTCTTTCCTGCAATAATTGAAGAATGGCAACACGTGCGGGATGAGACAGTGCTTTGCTGTACCTGGCAAGGTCCATTTCCATTGCTGCATAGTCTGCTGTCTTTGAAGCACCCATATTAATCGCAATATTACGATAAATCGATTGGATTTCCAAAAATGCCATTTACAATCGGGATCCTACTACTAAAATTGGTTTAATTTTATGCAATGGGCATGCCGGAAGTGAAATTGGTTACAACATCGGAGGAAATCAGCGCAATCAAGGAATTACAAAACCAGAACCTGCGTCTGCATATTTCAGACGAAGAGGCTGCGACAGAAGGATTTCTTACTGCTTCTTATACCATGGAATACCTGCAGGCTATGAATGCTGATGCACAGAGTGTGATTGCCAAAGTGGGCGATGAAGTGGTGGGATATGCGATGGTGACAACACAGGCATTGCGGGATGGCCATGATCTGATGGCTGATTTGTTCAATACAATTGACCGCACCAGTTATGGCGGGCGTCTGCTGTGTGAGTCGGATTATGTGGTGGTAGGCCAGCTTTGTGTGGCGAAGGAGTTCAGGGGATTGGGACTGGTGCAGCGGCTTTACAATCACTTTAAAAATTGCTATGCGGATCGTTTTGAATACCTCGTTACAGATGTGGCCCAGGCAAATATCCGCTCCCTCAAAGCACATAAAAAAAGCGGTTTTCAGGTGATTGACACGCTGACTTACGGGGGCATCGGATGGGATATTGTGTTGTGGGACTGGCGGCGGAATGGCTAGTCGAGAGACCTGTTTAGGAAATGAACAAGCGGTTTCATCGCCCTGAAATGATCTATTGTGGATGTTAATAGTTTTTCATCAGTGAGTATATCATCAGCCAAAGGTGATGTAACGATAAAGCTTTTGAGTTTGAGGAATTCGATGGCTGGATTGTCTGCTTCGTAACCCTGTGGGGGTCTTGACAGGCGGGCTTCCTGACTGAGGGCACCAAAATATTTTTTCATGGATTTCTCCTGCATAATGCCAGTGAATTCTTCCAGGTTGTAGTCGATTTCACTGCGGATATTTTTGAGGTCTGGACCCTGAGGCATCCAGTATCCTCCGCCAATAAAGCAGCTTCCTGGTTCCAGGTGAAAATAATAGCCAGCGCATTCAACAGCTTTACCTCCTTTGCTGTAGAAAGAACCCATATTGGTTTTGTATGGGTCTTTGTTTTTGCTGAATCGCACATCCCTGTTGATGCGGAAGACACATTTTTTGGGTTCAAGGTTTTCGAGGGTAGCATCAATGCCTTTGAGTTTATCCAGCACATTGCTTACAAACTGAAGGTAATCCTGTTTGGCATGCTCATAATCTTTGCGGTTGAGATCAAACCATTCCTTGTTGTTGTTTTCCTTAAGATTCCTGAGAAAGCTGATGGTAGACGAGCTGAGCATGATGCGAAGTTAACATTCTGCAGACAAACCAGGTTGGAGAAGGGTGCTGATATGGTTAGACTGGTTGCTTTCAGGACTTATTCAAACTCCAGTTCGTTGGTAAATGTGTCCCAGTCGAGCTGACCATAGATGTTTACGGTAATGGTGGAAGATTCAGTAGTGGTGTTAGGATGGCAGCTGTAATGCATGGCTAATGTGTTAGATAACATTAACATCACTGTGCATAAATGGTTCGCACAAATTTAAAAAAGTGGCATTTTTTTTGAAAATATCCAAAATTATTCTTCTGTTTCCACCACCCCGGCCCTTCGAGTCACCCCTTCCGCCACTATGCAGTTGCAGAAGGGGGGTACCGGAGATTTACAACAGTTTCATGGCAACAGGATCCCATTTAATGGGTTTATCCAGTGCTGCACTCAGGTTACAGGCGATGGATGGTGCTGCTGCACGGAGTCCGAATGAAGCATCTTCCACAATGGCAGAACCTGTACGTACGGCATTGAAAAATACCGTCAGGTGATCAAGCCTGTCGTCATATCCTTTTGGTGGTGCAAAGGCCATTTCCTTGCCAATTTCATATCCTCCAAGATCGTCACCATAGGTGGCTTTATACCATTTTTCGAACTCCATCTTTCCTTTTGCAGAAAAGCTT